>NZ_NSKF01000022.1:0-61376 GCF_002287015.1 Kocuria sp. WN036 | reverse complement strand
AGGACGCCTGACCCGCCGTCGCCCGCCGTCACCCGTCGGCGGGCCCGGCGGTGACGACGCCGCCCCGGAGGCCCCGGGGCGGCGTCGTCGTCCGGTCCCGCGGCGCGGGCGAGGACCGGGGAGGGCTGCGCCGTCGGCGGCCGGGCCGCCGGCGGCTCAGCGGGGGACGGCGCCGGCGAGGAGGCCGTCGATCTGGCCCATGGCCTCCCGCATGCCCTCCTCCATGCCCATCGCGGACATCTGCTCCAGCTGGTCCGCGCTCTCGAAGGTCGAGACCGTGGTCATCCGCGTCCCGCCGTCGACGGCCTCGAACGTCACGACGCCGTGGGTGGCCCCCAGCGCGGGGTCGGGCTCGCCGTCCTCGCTCGCGAAGCCGTCGTCGAACTCCAGCCGGTGCGGGCGGTCCACGGCGGTGACCGTCCACCAGCCCCGGGCCTTCTCCCCGCCGGGGCCGGTCATGTAGTAGCGGCACCGCCCACCCTCCGAGAGCTCGTGCTCCTCGAAGGTGGCCGGCCACTCGGGCGGGCCCCACCAGCGCTCGAGCTGGCGCGGGTCGGCCCAGACCTCCCAGACCCGCTCGACGTCCGCGGCGAACTCCGCGACGAACGTCAGGGTCAGTGCCTCGGTGTCCTTGTGCACGTCGATGACTGGCATGTCATACTCCCTTCCTCCTGGGCCCCGGGTCCCCCGGGGGCGTCTCCTCGGCGAGGAGGTCCTCGATGGCGCGGGCCCGCCCGCGCCAGATCTGCTCGTAGTCCGCCAGCAGCGCCGCCGCCCGGCGCAGCGTGGCCACCCCGGCGTGCACCACCTGCTCCCGGCCGCGCCGCTCCTTGGTGACCAGCGAGGCCCGCTCGAGCACCGCCACGTGCTTCTGCACGGCGGCGAAGCTCATCCGGTAGTGCGCGGCCAGCGCGGAGACCGACTGCTCCTGCCGCAGCACCCGCACCACGATGTCCCGTCGCGTCGAGTCCGCGAGGGCCTGGAAGATGCGGTCGACCTCGTCGTCCGTCAGCTCATTTCGTACAACCATTTGGTTGTATGTTAGGGCGCCCGGTGCTCCGGCGCAAGAGGTCCGGGCCCCGGGACCCGGGTGTGACCTCCGGGGCCGCGCAGCGCTCAGTAGAGACCCGCCGCGCCGGTCAGGTGGCGGTGCAGACCGTGGGCCACGATCGTGTTGCCCAGCGCGTTCAGGTGCCGGCGGTCCGCGGCGACCACCGAGCGCGGGGGCAGCCCCAGGCCCAGCCACCGGCGGTCCGCGGGCGAGGCCCCGATCCGGTGGGCCCGCAGCGGCGCCAGGGACCAGAGACCGGGATCGCGCAGATCGGCCATGGTGTCGTAGAACCGGTCGCCGTACTCGGCCCGGAGGGCCGCGTTCACCGCGCGCACCTCCTCCCACCCCGCGGTGCCGGGACGGTCGGCCGCGGTGTGCCAGTGGCCCATCACCACGGACGTGCCCGGCTCGACCCCCCACGCGGCACGGGTGTCGGAGAGCACCTGGTCCGGGTCCTCGATGTTGTTCTTGCCCGTCCACAGCAGGTGGACGTGGCCCCGGTGCTCCTCCTCCAGCGCCGTGCGCCAGCGGGCCTCCGACGCGGGCGCCACTTCGAGCTCGGCCCCCGGGACCGCCCGGCGCAGCACCACGTCCCCCTCGTCCCGCCCCACGGCCTGGATCGTGCACGGCAGACCGGAGACGGTGCCCGGGATCGCGAGGTGGACGCTGGGCACCCGGCCGTCCACCGTGGGCACGACCAGCGACCCGTGGGCCGGGATCCGCCCCACCCCGTAGCCGGAGCCCAGCCGGGGCAGGTAGGGGTGGGCGCTGCTGCGCATCGCCAGGGTCTGCCACGACCGGTCGCCGCTGACCGCGCGCGAGGTCCCGGGCACCTCCAGCAGCTGCGAGAGCAGGTCGTCGATGCGCACCGCGGGGAAGCCCCGGGGGCGGTCCCGGTGGAGGGCGCTGGCCGCCGAGGAGGAGCCCCACAGCACGAACGGCCGCCGGCCGGCGGGGAGCTCCGTCAGGGCGCCCCCGAAGGCCCCGGAGGCGGCGAGCACCAGGCCGGAGAGGACGAACGAGCGGCGCGAGAGAACCATGTTCTCAAAGGTAAACAGGCCTGGTGGGAGCGGTGCCGTTGTGACGGATCATGATGCCCCCCACTTCGGGGGACGCGGCGTGCGCGGCTCAGAAGCCGGGGGCGTACTCCCCCGGCCGCACGGCGTCGGCCACGATCACGGTGACGTTGTCCCGCCCCCCGGTGCGCAGCGCGGCCTGCAGCAGGACGTCGGCCGCCTCCTTCGGGTGGGGCACCGAGGCGAGCACCCGGGCCATGTGGGCGGGGCTCAGCTCGTTGGTCAGCCCGTCCGAGCACAGCATCAGCCGGTCCCCGTGCCGGGCCGGGAGCACCCACACGTCCGGCTCCCACACCTGGCCGGTGCCCAGGGCGCGGGTGATCACGTTGCGGCGCGGGTGCACGAGCGCCTGGGAGGCGGTGAGCTGCCCGATCGACACGAGGTACTGCACCTCGGAGTGGTCCACGGTCAGCTGCTCGATCCGCGGCCCGCCCTCGCCCTCGCCGGCCCGCCCCCCGGGCTGGGGCGAGACCAGCCGGTAGGTCCGGGAGTCGCCGGTGTTGAACACGACCCACAGCATGCGCCCGTCGATGCGCATCAGCCACACGCCGGTGACGGTGGTGCCCGCCCGGCCCTCCACGGCGTGCTGGATGTGCTGGTCCGCCTGCCACAGCACGGACCGGACGCGCCGGACGGCCTCGATCGCGTCCTCGGGGATCTCCGGGTCCAGCCGCAGCTCGCGCTCCACGACGGCGCGGAACCGGGCGATGTCCCGGGGCGGCTCCGGCTCGAGGACCTCGAAGGAGCGGAAGTCCTCCAGCTGGAACAGGGGGGACGCCCCGAGGGTGCGCACGCACAGGGCGCTGGCCACCTCACCGGCCTCGTGCCCGCCCATCCCGTCCGCCACGGCGCACATCGCGGCCGTGACCACCAGGGCGTCCTCGTTGGACTCCCGGCGCAGGCCCCGGTCCGTGGACGCGCCCGCGCGGATGACGAGGGGTGCGCTCATTCGAAGTCGACCTCCAGCCCGGGACCGGCGCCCTGGGAGAGCGCGACGGGCTGGACGTCGCCGAAGCCCCGCACGTTGCGGGTGGGCTGCGGCAGGAGGATGAAGCGGTCGTCGCCGGAGAGCACCGCGGCGGTCGAGGCGTCCACGAGCACGGAGCCCGGCTCGGTCAGCGACACGAGCCGGGAGGCGAGGTTCACCGTGGGCCCGTAGATGTCCCCGAGCCGCGGCAGCACGCGCCCCCAGACGAAGGCCACGCGCGCCTGCGGCAGCTCGGGGTCGTCGCGGATGGCGCGGGCCAGGGCCAGGGAGATCTGGGCCCCGCCCTCGGGGGTCTCGGCGAGGAACATGACCTCGTCCCCGATGGTCTTGATGAGCCGGCCGCCGCCCACGGCGATCACCTCGGCGCAGCGGTTCTCGAAGCGCTGCACGAGGTTCGCCAGGGTCCGTTCGTTCATCTGCCGGGACAGCGAGGTGTAGGAGACCAGGTCCGCGAAGCCCACCCCGCGAGCGAGCGGGAGGACGGCGGACGCCCCGTCGTCGGACGTGGGGCCGGTGGCGGTCGAGCCGTCCGGGCGCTCCACGCGCATCGCGAGCCGCTGCACGGCGGCGTTCATCTGCCGCCGCCACGAGTAGACGAGGAGGTTCTCGATCGCGTCGATGAGGTCGGGCAGCAGGTGCAGCAGCTGCCGCCGGGCGGCGGCGTCGGTCATGCCCCGGTGGACGACCATGTCCTCGACGAGCGCCTCGACCTGCCACACGACCATGCGGTCGGTCATCTGCCCGATCGAGCGCACCAGGGACAGCGCCGCCTCCTCTGTGACCTTCTCCTCGAGGACCATGGTGGACAGCACCCGGAGGGCCTCGGAGTCCTGCTCGGTGAACCAGAGGTCGTCGTCGGTGAGGTTCGGGAAGCCCAGGGCCCGCCACACCTTCCGCGCGGACAGCAGGGACAGCCCGCCCCGGCGCGCGGCCTCCCGGCGGCGCAGGTCGCGCTCGGAGCCCAGGAGGGTCTGCTCGAGGGCCTGCACGGCGGCCTTGGACTCGTCCGAGCGGTACAGGTTGGCCTGGACGGGGTTGTGCAGGTTCAGGTTCAGCTGTGCCGTCTGGGGGCCGAGCTCCGGCTCGCCCTGGTTCTCCGGGTCCTCACTCGCCACACGTCACTCCTGTTCCTGGTGGACGGCCCGCCGGCTCCACGGTCGGCGCGGGGCGCCGGACGGGCCCGGGCGTGGTGCCACGACCGCGTCGCGGTCCACTCTAGTGGGACGGAGCCACGGCGCACCCCCACCGGGACCGGGATCCCCCGCCCGGCCGGCGCCGCCGCCCGCCGCCCACTCGTCCTCGGCGGCCCGGCGGATCAGCCCGGCCAGGCGCTGTGCCTCCGGGGCGTGCTCCAGGCGCAGGCCGCCGAAGGGCCCGAAGTCCGCCACGACGCGCCCGTCGTGCCGGCCCAGGGCCGGACCGCGCCGGCGCTCCACCGAGACCCGGCGCAGCTGCTGCAGGGGCAGCGACACGGTCCTGCGGGCCCCGCCGGGGCGCAGCAGCACGAGGTGGCGGGTGGTGAGCACGTAGCGGGTGCGCCACCACCGCACCAGCGGGCGCAGGCAGCTGCGGAGCACCACCCAGCCGGCCGCGACGAGCAGGGTGAGCTCCACCCCGGCGTGCACCGTGGTCCACGGCTCCGCCACGGGGCGCCAGCGCAGCTCGAGGGCCCGCTGGGCGAAGGAGAGCGCGAACACCGTGAGCAGCAGCACCAGGAAGGGCCGGGTCAGCCGGGCGCCGTGGGCCCGTGTGGACACGAGCACGCGCTCCCCGGGCTGCAGGGCGGGACGGGCGGGCACGCTCAGGCCGTCCCGGGGGCGTCCGGGGCCGGGCGCAGGTGCACCACGTCGCCCGCCGTCACCTCGCGCTCGGCGCCGCCGTCCTCGCGCACGAGCAGGCCCCCGTGCTCGCCGAGGCCCGTCGCGGTGCCCGTGACGGGGGCGGCCCCGCCGGGCAGCTCGGCGCGCACCGGGCGTCCGATGGTCTCCATCCGCTCGGTGATCCGGGCGCGCAGCGGCCCGTCCGGGCGCACGGCGGCCTCCGGGTCCGCGCAGAACTGCCGGTAGACGGGGACGAACGCGCCCAGCACGGCCCGCAGGACGGCGGCGCGCTCGACCTCGCGGCCGGTGGCGCGCCGGACGGACGTGGCCGTGTCCACGGGCAGCTCCTCCTGGGCGACGTTGATGCCCGTGCCCAGGACCACCGCCGGCGGGTGCTGCGCGTCCAGCACGAGGCCTGCGAGCAGCCCGGCCGTCTTGCGTCCGTCCACCAGGACGTCGTTGGGCCACTTGATCCGCGCGCCGGCCGCCGCGAGCCCGTCCAGGGCGTCGACGACGGCCGCGGCCATCAGCAGGGTCAGCCACGGGAAGTGCTGGGTGGGCAGCGGGCGGCCGCGCGCGTCCGCCGGGCGCAGCAGGAGGCTGAAGGTCAGCGCGGTGCCGGGCTCGGTGGTCCACACCCGGTCCAGCCGGCCGCGCCCGGCGCTCTGGTGGCCGGTGAGCACGAGGGACAGGTCGGTCCACGGCCGGTCCGGGCGGGGCCCGCGCGCCTGCCGGGTGACGGCGGCCGTCAGGTGCTCGTTCGTGGAGCCGACCTCGTCGAGGACGTCGATCCGCCCCAGGCCGAGGTCCGCCAGGGCCGCGAGCAGGGCGGGCTCGCGCAGGTCGGCGGCGCAGGGGTCGGGCACGGTGCTCCTCGGGTCGGTCGTCAGGGGCCGGTCGTCACGGGCGGGTCCGCACGGGCCGGGGCGGTCGGTGCTGTCCGGCCGGGCGCCGTCCGCGTAGTGTTCGGACCACATCCACAGTAGTAGCCCCGTTCCCCGGGAACCGGCTGGACGGTCCCGTCCGGCCGGGCGGGGCCGCGGCACGACCCCCGGGAGAGCCACCGTGAGCGCAGCCGAGAACCGCACGACCTTCGCCGTCACCTACGTCTACGGCGGGCCCGCCGACGTCCTGGCCGCGCGCCGGCCGGAGCACCGCCAGTACCTCGGCGGGCTCGTGGAGCAGGGGCACCTGCTCGCGTCCGGTCCCTTCGACGACGACGGCGCGCCCGGCGCGCTGCTGGTCTTCGCCGCCGAGGACGCCGGGGCGGTCGAGCGGCTCACCGACGAGGACCCGCTGGTGCGCCACGGGGTGGTCACCGAGCGGACCGTCCGCCCCTGGAAGGTGGTCCTCGGCAGCGTCGGCTGAGCACCGTCCCGTGTCCCCCGGACCCGGGCACGGATTTTGTAGGAGTTCTACAACGGAGGCCCCCGCGGCCGCGGACTAGAGTGAGCAGGTCCCCTGACCACCCCGGACCGGACCGATCGGCCCGCCGGGCCGGCCGCGTACCAGACCACGAGGTGCCTGTGACCCACGACCTGACGACCACCGCCGGCAAGATCGCCGACTTCCACGACCGCAGGGCCCGCTCCGAGGTGCCCGCGGGGCAGGCGGCGGTCGAGAAGCAGCACGCCCGCGGGAAGAACACCGCCCGCGAGCGCGTGGAGATGCTCCTGGACGAGGACTCGTTCGTGGAGTTCGACGCCCTCGCGACCCACCGCTCGACCGCCTTCGGGATGGCGTCGAAGAAGCTGCCCGGCGACGGCGTGGTCAGCGGCTACGGCACGGTGGACGGGCGCCTGGTGGCGGTCTACTCCCAGGACTTCGCGGTCTTCGGCGGGTCGCTGTCCCAGGTCAACGGGGAGAAGATCGTCAAGGTCCAGAAGTTCGCCCTGCGCAACGGCTGCCCGGTCATCGGGATCAACGACGGCGGCGGGGCACGGATCCAGGAGGGCGTGGCCTCCCTGGCCATGTTTGCGGACATCTTCAACATGAACGTCCGCTCCTCCGGGGTGGTCCCGCAGATCTCGCTGATCATGGGCCCGTGCGCGGGCGGGGCGGCCTACTCCCCCGCCCTGACCGACTACATCGTGATGGTCGACAAGACCTCGCACATGTTCATCACCGGACCGGACGTCATCAAGACGGTCACGGGCGAGACGGTGGACATGGAGACGCTGGGCGGGGCGCGCCAGCACAACGCGACGACCGGCACGGCCACGTACCTCGCCGAGGACGAGCAGGACGCGCTGGACTTCGTGCACGAGCTGCTCGAGTTCCTGCCGGCGAACAACCTGCAGGAGGCACCCCTGGTGGACCACGACCAGGAGGACGAGGTCACCGACCAGGACCTCGCCCTGGACGTGCTGGTCCCCGACTCCGCGAACCAGCCCTACGACATGCGCGCGGTGGTCGAGGCGATCGTCGACGACGGGCACTTCCTGGAGATGCAGGCCCTCTACGCCCCCAACGTGATGATCGGCTACGCCCGGGTCGAGGGGCACACCGTGGGCGTCGTGGCGAACCAGCCCATGCAGTTCGCCGGCACCCTGGACATCGCGGCCTCCGAGAAGGCGGCCCGGTTCGTGCGCCACTGCGACGCGTTCAACGTCCCGATCCTCACCCTCGTGGACGTGCCCGGGTTCCTGCCCGGCACCGATCAGGAGTTCAACGGCATCATCCGGCGCGGCGCCAAGCTGCTCTACGCCTACGCCGAGGCGACCGTCCCGCTGGTCACCCTGATCACCCGCAAGGCCTATGGCGGGGCCTACATCGTGATGGGCTCCAAGAAGCTCGGCGCGGACGTCAACCTGGCCTGGCCCACCGCGCAGATCGGTGTGATGGGCGCCCAGGGCGCCGTGGAGATCCTCTACCGCCGGGACCTCAAGGCCGCCGCGGACAACGACGAGGACGTCGAGGCGCTGCGCGCCGAGCTGGTGCGCAAGTACGAGGAGAGCCTGCTCAACCCCTACCAGGCCGCCGAGCTGGGCTACGTGGACGCGGTGATCTCCCCGTCCGAGACCCGGGTGCAGGTGCTCAAGGCCCTGCGGGCCCTGCGCGACAAGCGGGCGTCGATGCCCACCAAGAAGCACGGGAACATCCCGCTGTGACCCCCCGTCAGCCCGCCGAGGGCACCCCGTCCCTGCGCTTCACGGCCGGCAGCCCCACGCCGGAGGAGGTCGCCGCCGTCACGGCCGTCCTGCTCGCGCGCCGGCACGCGGGCGAGGACGACGCGAAGGGCTCCCCGGGGCGCCGGGACCAGTTCCGCCGGATGCGGCTGGGCCTGAAGCTGCGCCCGGGCCGCGGCGCGTGGCGGCGGACCCGGCCGGAGGAGTGACCGGGCCGGAGGAGTGACCCGCACGCCGTGACCCGGGTGGCGCCCGGTCACGGCTCCCGGGGGATCCGCCGGGAGACGACGAGCGCCACCGCGATGCCCGCCAGGGCGAGCACCGCCGTCACCGCCCACGTCAGGTCCCAGGAGCCGGTCGCCTGCGCGACCGAGGCGACCGCGGGCGGGCCGGCGAACTGGCCCAGGGCGTTGAACTGCTGGCCCAGGCCCAGCGTGGTGGCCACCGTGGTGGGGGTGGGCGCGACGCGCATGAGGCTGGCGATCGCCGTGGTCGGCACCACTCCCCCCACCGCGGAGAACACCAGGACCGCGCCGTACCGGGCGCCGAAGCGCACGCCCTCGTCCAGCAGCGGGGCGATCCCGAACGCGACCACGGCGGCCAGGCCCAGCACGGCGAAGCCCGTGCACCACAGCACCACGGGGCGCACCCCGCGATGCAGGGCCCGGCCCGCGCCCAGGTTGCCCACCACGTTGACCCCCGCGGCGAGCGCGCTGAGCCCCGCGGCGGCGCCCGCCGCGATCCCGGCCTCGGCGTACATGGAGGGCAGGAACTGCACCACCCCGTTCCACTGGGCGGTGTAGAGACCGAAGACCGCGGCCACGAGCCACGGCCCCGGTGCGCGCAGGGTCAGCCCGAGGCGCTGCCGCACCCCGTGCACCACCGTGTGGGCCGGGTCCGGCGGGAGCACGGCGAGCACCAGCACGCCCAGGAGCGCGGAGCCGGCCGCGGCGGCCGCCCACCAGGTGCGCCAGCCGAGGGCCTCGCTGAGCAGCCCGCCGAGGAGCAGGGAGAGGGCCGCGGCGACCGGGATGTGGCAGCCCCACAGCCCCACCAGCAGGGACACCCGGGCCGGGGCCACGGTGCGCCGGATCAGGGCCGGGGCGCAGATCGACACGAGCATGAACCCCACGCCCTCCAGCACCCGGGAGCCCAGCAGCGGGCCGTACCCCGTGGAGAGCAGTCCCGTCACGGAGCCGGCGGTGAGCAGGCCCAGCCCGAGCACCAGGCCCCGGCGCAGGCCGATCCGGTCCCCGGACAGACCCACCACCACGCCCAGCAGCATGCCGGCCACCTGCACGGTGGAGAGCAGGAACCCGCCCTGCACCAGGCTCAGGCCGAGCTCGGCGGAGAGCACGGGCAGCGCCGGGGCCAGCTTCCACACGTGCAGGGCGCCCACCACCCCCGCGACCACCACGAGCAGGGCGGGCCCGGTCCCGGCGGTCCCCGAGGGCCCGGCCGGGACGGTCGCGGGGGGCGCGGAGTTCGCGCGCGGCGCAGGAGCGGACATGCTCCGCAGTCTAGGGAGCGCCCGGCGCTACTGTGACGTGCATGACCGATCAACGGCCCGACCCCCTGACCGGCGCCGGCCCCGCGCCCCTCGGCACGGGGCGGCGCGAGCCCACGGACGTGGACGCCGTGGCCGAGCGCTGGTTCGCGCGCGCCATGGAGCTGGACCCGGCCCAGGCCACCGTGCACGGCTTTCCCGGGCACGAGACCGAGTACCGCGACTTCGGGCCCGAGGGCCTGGAGGCCCACGCCGACGCCGCCCGCCGGACGCTGGCGGAGCTCGAGCGCGCGGCCCCGGTCGACGACGTCGACCGGATCACCGGCCACGCCCTGCGCGAGCGCCTGGGCCTGGACCTGCTCCTGCACGAGGAGGGGCTGCGGGGCTGGGAGGTCAACAACATCTCCTCCCCGGTGCAGGAGATCCGGGAGGTCTTCGACGACCTGCCCCGGAGCACCGCCGAGGACTGGGCGCACCTCGCCGGCCGGCTGCGCGCCGTGCCCGCCGCCGTGGACTCCTACCTCCTGGGCCTGCGGCACGCCCGCTCCCTCGGCCGCTCGGCCTCCGCGGCGCAGCTGCGCAACGCCGCCCGGCAGTGCACCGGCTACGCGGCGCGCCACGGCTTCTTCGACCGGCTGGCGCGCAGCCCCCGCGTCCCCGAGGCGCTGCGGCAGCAGGTCGGGGAGGCGGCCGAGGCGGCGCGGCGCGCCTACCGGGGCCTCGCCGCCGTGCTGGGCAGGGAGCTCGCCGCGGACGCGCCCCGCACGGACGCGGTGGGACCGGACGTGTACACGCTGCGCCTGCAGGAGTTCCTGGGCGCCGTCCTGGACCCGGCCACGGTCTACGCGTGGGGCGTGGAGCAGCTGCGCACGATCGTGGCGGAGCAGGAGCAGCTCGCCCGCCGGATCGCCCCCGGCGCCACGGTCGCCGAGGCCATGGCGGCCCTGGACGCGGACCCGGCGCGGCAGCTGCACGGCACCGACGCGCTGCAGGCGTGGATGCAGGACCTCTCCGACGCCGCCGTGGACGCCCTCGCGGACACGCACTTCGAGCTCACCGGCCCCATGCGCCGGCTCGAGTGCCGCATCGCCCCGACCCACGACGGCGGGATCTGGTACTCGATGCCCAGCGCCGACTTCTCCCGCCCCGGGCGCATGTGGTGGTCCGTGCCCGAGGGCACCCGGAGCTTCACCACGTGGGAGGAGACCACGACCGTCTACCACGAGGGCGTCCCCGGCCACCACCTGCAGTTCTCCACCGCGCTCGCCAACTCGGGCGAGCTCAACCGGTGGCGGCGGATGGGCGTGTGGGTCTCGGGCCACGGGGAGGGCTGGGCGCTGTACGCCGAGCGGCTCATGGACGAGCTGGGCCACCTGCAGGACCCCGGGGACCGGATGGGGATGCTGGACGCCCAGCGGCTGCGGGCGGCGCGGGTAGTGTTCGACGTCGGCTTCCACTGCGGCTACCGGATCCCCGCGGAGCTCGGGGACGCCCTCGGCGGGGCCCGCCCCGGCGAGGTCTGGACGCCCGAGGACGGCTGGCAGTTCCTGCGCTCGAACATCGTGATGGCGGACCCGATGCTGCGCTTCGAGTGGATGCGCTACATGGGCTGGCCCGGGCAGGCGCCGTCCTACAAGGTGGGCCAGCAGCTGTGGGAGCAGGCGCGGGAGGCGGCCCGCGCCGCGGCGGGCCCGGAGTTCCTGCTCAAGGACTTCCACACCCGCGCCCTGCGGGTCGGCTCGGTGGGCCTGGACACCCTGCGGTACGCGCTCGCCCTGTGACCTCCGTCATTCCCGCGTCATATTTCGTCACCGTCATTCGGTGTTGTATATTTCCGCGCCCTATCGTGGCCACATGATTTCCGCAGAAAGCACTCGACGGCTGCCCCGGTGGATGACCTCCTTCGGCCCGCAGATCGTGCTCGCCCTCCTCCTGGGCGTGGTCCTGGGCACCGTGGCCGACGCCCTGGGCGGCGACCCCGACACGGACCCCAACTGGCTGATGACCGCCCTGGACACCATCGGCACCAGCTACGTCAGCCTGCTCAAGGCCGCCGTGGTCCCGCTCATCGTGACCGCGGTGATCTCCTCGATCGCCAACCTGCGGGAGGTCTCCAACGCCGCCCGGCTCGCGTGGAAGACGCTGCTGTGGTTCGGGATCACCGCCCTGATCGCCGTGACGGTCGGCCTGGTGCTCGGCCTGGTCGTCCAGCCCGGCGCCGGCAGCGGCGCGGCCGCACCCGCCGAGGCGTACACCGGGACGCAGGGCTCGTGGCTGGGCTTCCTCACCGGCCTGGTCCCCGCCAACTTCCTGGGCCTGCAGGTCTCCTCCTCCGTGGTGGACCCGGAGACCGTCCAGACCTCCCTCGGCTTCAACGTGCTGCAGGTGCTCGTGGTGTCGGCCGCCGTCGGCATCGCGGCGCTCAAGGTGGGCGCCCCCGCCGAGCCCTTCCTGGCCGTGGTCCGGGCCGCGCTCGCCGTGGTGCAGAAGGTGGTCTGGTGGATCATCCGCCTCGCCCCGCTGGGCACCCTCGGGCTCATCGGCCGGGCCGTGTTCGAGTACGGCTGGACCTCGATGGGCGGGCTCCTGGCGTTCGTCGCCACCGTCTACGCCGGCCTGCTGGTCGTGGCGTTCGTGGTCTACCCGGCCCTGGTCAAGGCGCACGGGCTCTCCGTCCGGCAGTACTTCTCCGGCGTGTGGCCGGCCGTGCAGCTGGGCTTCGTCTCCCGCTCCTCGGTCGGCACCATGCCCCTGACGCAGCGCGTCACCGAGCGCAGCCTCGGCGTGCCCCGCGCCTACGCGTCCTTCGCCGTGCCGCTCGGGGCCACCACCAAGATGGACGGCTGCGCCGCGGTCTACCCCGCGATCGCCGCCCTGTTCGTCGCGCAGTTCTACGGGATCGAGCTGGACGTCACGCACTACGTGCTCATCGCGCTCGTGTCCGTGCTGGGCTCCGCGGCGACCGCCGGCACCACGGGCGCCACCGTGATGCTCACCCTGACGCTGTCCACGCTGGGCCTGCCGCTCGACGGCGTGGGCCTCCTGCTGGCCGTGGACCCGATCATCGACATGGGCCGCACCGCGCTCAACGTGGCGGGCCAGGCCCTGGTGCCCACGATCGTCGCCCACCGCGAGGGGCTGCTGGACCGGGAGCTCTACGACGCCCCGCGCTCCGGCGACCCCTTCGTTCCCGAGGACGCCGCCCCCGAGGGCGCCACCCCCGAGGACGCCGCTCCCGAGGAGGCCGCGGCGACCGGGGTCCGCTGAGCCCCGGCGCCGCCGTCCCCACCGCGAGGGGCGGGGAACTGCGAGAATGCTCGACGCATTCCGGCAGTTCCCCGCCCCTCGCTGTTCCTAGACGCGTCACGGGCTACCCTGGGACGGGCATGAGAGCTGGGTCACAGCACGGGACAGGAGGCGGCGCGTGGGCGCACCGGCGGACGGACCGACGACGACGGACCCGCTGCTGCGACTGTCCTGGGCCCGGTCGCTGGACCACCTCTCGGCGCCCGAGCGCTGCACCCCGCGGGTCGTGCTGGACGGCCCCGACGTCCGGGAGGCCCGCTCCCCGCTGCGCCTGCTGATGCCCGTGCTCGACGAGCTGCTCACCCCGCTGGCCGAGGACACCGGCCTGGTCGTGGCCGTCACGGACCCCGGCGGCGTGATCCTGCAGGTGCGGGGCAGCGCCGCGACCCGGCGGCGGGCCGAGTCCATGGGCTTCGTCGAGGGCGCCGACTGGTCCGAGCCGGCCGTGGGCACCAACGCCCCGGGCACCGCCCTGGTCCTGCGCCGGCCCGTGACCGTGCACCGCGAGCAGCACTTCTACCCCGAGGCTCGGCCCTGGACCTGCACGGCCGCCCCGCTGCTGCACCCCGTCACGGGGGCGCTGCTGGGGGCGGTGGACCTGACGGGCGGGGACGCCGCCGCGGCCCCCGCCACCCGGGCGCTGGTCGGCGCGGCGGTGCGCGCCGCCCGGGCCGAGCTCGCCCTCGCCCTGCGCTCCGCCCGCCGCTCCGAGACCGCCGCGGCGCCGGCCGCCGCCCCCGCCCACGGCGCGTTCCTGCGCGTGCTCGGCGACGCCCCGCCGGCGCTGGTGCTGGACGGTCAGGCGCTGGAGCTCACCGAGCGCCACGCCGAGATCCTCCTGGCCCTCTCCCGCGCCGGCAGCGGCCTGTGCACCGCGGAGCTGTCGGAGCAGCTGTGGGCCGGCCGGGCGCAGGAGACCACGGTGCGCGCCGAGGTCCTGCGGCTGCGCCGGCTGCTCGAGTCCCGGGGCGGGCCGGCGATCGCCTCCCGCCCCTACCGGCTCGAGACCCCGCTGCCCTCGGACGCGGGCCGGGTGCTCGAGCTGCTCGCCCGGGGCTCGCACCGGCGGGCGCTGCGCGAGTACACGGGGGCGCTGCTGCCCCACTCCGAGGCGCCGTCCCTCGTGGCCCTGCGCCACCGCCTCACCGGGCTCCTGCGCGAGGCCGTCCTGACCGACGGCTCGGCCGAGGCGGTGCGCGAGTACCTCACCCTGCCGGAGGCCGCCGACGACGCCGAGGCGTGGGCGCTGCTGCTGCGCCTCCTGCCGGCCCGCTCCCCCGCCCGCGCCGAGGCCGTGCTCGAGCTGGAGCGGCTCCGCCGCTGACCTGCCCCGTCGCCCGCCGCACCGTGCGTGCAACGTGCGTGCAACGTGACCCCTCGTAGCGTGATCCGCATCACACGATGGTGCGGACGAGGCGGTCCGCACCCGTGCCACTCGCACCGTCACGCACCAGGAGCAGGTCACCATGAGCGTTGAAACCCAGTCCCTCACCACCGTCTACGCGCAGCCGGGCACCGAGGGCTCGAAGGTCACCTTCAAGCCCCGCTACGAGCACTGGATCGGCGGACAGTGGGTGGCCCCGGTCAAGGGCCAGTACTTCGAGAACATCTCCCCGGTCAACGGCAAGCCCTTCACGGAGGTGGCCCGCGGCACCGCCGAGGACATCGACGCCGCGCTCGACGCCGCGTGGGCCGCCGCCCCGGCCTGGGGCAAGACCCCGGTCGCCGAGCGGGCCCTCGTGCTGCACCGGGTGGCCGACCGGATGGAGCAGAACCTCGAGATGCTCGCCGTCGCCGAGACCTGGGACAACGGCAAGCCCGTGCGCGAGACCATCAACGCGGACATCGCCCTGGCCATCGACCACTTCCGCTACTTCGCCGGGGCCATCCGCGCCCAGGAGGGCACCCTCTCCCAGCTCGACGACAACACCACGTCCTACCACTTCCACGAGCCCCTCGGGGTGGTCGGCCAGATCATCCCCTGGAACTTCCCGATCCTCATGGGCGTGTGGAAGCTCGCCCCGGCCCTGGCCGCGGGCAACGCCGTGGTGCTCAAGCCGGCCGAGCAGACCCCGGCCTCGATCATGGTGCTCATGGAGCTGCTCGCGGACATCCTGCCCCCGGGCGTGGTCAACGTGGTCAACGGCTTCGGCGTGGAGGCCGGCAAGCCGCTGGCCTCCAGCCCCCGGATCCGCAAGATCGCCTTCACCGGCGAGACCACCACCGGCCGGCTGATCATGCAGTACGCGTCCCAGAACATCATTCCGGTGACCCTCGAGCTCGGCGGGAAGTCCCCGAACATCTTCTTCGAGGACGTCGCCGCGGCCCAGGACTCCTTCTACGACAAGGCGCTGGAGGGCTTCGCGTTCTTCGCCCTCAACCAGGGCGAGGTCTGCACCTGCCCCTCGCGGGCCCTGATCCAGGGCTCGATCTACGACCGGCTGCTCGCCGACGGCGTCGAGCGGGTCAAGGGCATGGTCCAGGGCAACCCCCTGGACCTCGACACCCAGGTCGGGGCGCAGGCCTCCAACGACCAGCTGCAGAAGATCCTCTCCTACATCGACATCGGCAAGCAGGAGGGCGCGAAGGTCCTCGTGGGCGGCGAGCGCAACGTCCTGGACGGGGACCTCGCCGAGGGCTTCTACGTCTCCCCCACGGTGTTCGAGGGCGAGAACTCGATGCGCATCTTCCAGGAGGAGATCTTCGGACCCGTCCTGTCGGTCACCCGCTTCACCGACTACGCCGACGCCATGGCCACCGCCAACGACACCCTCTACGGCCTCGGCGCCGGGGTCTGGGCCCGCAACGGCAACCTGGCCTACCGCGCCGGCCGCGACATCCAGGCCGGGCGCGTGTGGGTGAACCAGTACCACAACTACCCAGCCCACTCCGCGTTCGGCGGCTACAAGTCCTCCGGCATCGGCCGCGAGAACCACCTCATGATGCTGGACCACTACCAGCAGACCAAGAACCTGCTGGTCTCCTACTCCGAGGACGCCCAGGGCTTCTTCTAAACCGCCCTCACCCGGCCCGTCCCGACCGTCCGTCCCGTTCCAGGAGGAGCACCATGAACGCCCAGCAAGCCCCGACCGTCCAGGAGTCCGCGGCCACCGCGGTCCCCGGCACCATGACCGCCGCCGTCGTCACCGCCTTCGGGCAGCCCCTGGAGGTCAAGGACCTCCCGGTCCCCGAGCCCGGCCCCGGCCAGGTCCTCGTCAAGCTGATCTCGACCGGTGTGTGCCACACCGACCTGCACGCCGCCCACGGCGACTGGCCGGTCCAGCCCACCCCGCCCTTCGTCCCGGGCCACGAGGGCGTGGGCACGGTGGTGGCCCTCGGCCCGGGGGTCACGGAGGTGCAGGAGGGCGACCTCGTGGGCAACGCCTGGCTGGCCTCGGCGTGCGGGCACTGCCGCAACTGCCGCACCGGCTGGGAGACGCTGTGCGAGGAGCAGGTCAACGGCGGCTACAGCATCGACGGGTCCTTCGGCCAGTACATGCTGGTGGACGCCCGCTTCGCCGCGCAGATCCCCGCGGGCGCCGACCCGTACGAGGTGGCGCCGGTGCTGTGCGCCGGGGTCACCGTCTACAAGGGCCTGAAGATGACCGAGGCGCGGCCCGGGGAGTGGGTGGTGATCTCCGGCATCGGCGGCCTGGGGCACCTGGCCGTGCAGTACGCGGTGGCCATGGGCCTGCGGGTCGCGGCGGTCGATGTCGCCGACGACAAGCTGGCCCTCGCCCGCAAGCACGGCGCGGAGATCACCGTCAACGCGTTCGCGGAGGACCCGGCCGAGGCCGTGCTCGCGCAGATCCCGGGCGGTGCGGACGCCGTGCTGGTGACCGCCGTGCACCCGGCCGCGTTCGGCCAGGCGATCGGCATGGTCCGCCGCGGCGGGACGATCGTGTTCAACGGTCTGCCGCCCGGGGACTTCCCGGCGCCGATCTTCGACATCGTGCTCAAGGGCCTGACCATCCGGGGGTCCATCGTGGGCACGCGCCAGGACATGGTCGAGGCCCTCGACTTCTACGCTCGCGGTCTGATCCACCCGACCTACAGCACCCGTCCGCTCGAGGACGTCAACGCGATCCTCGACGAGATGGAGAAGGGCAAGATCGAGGGCCGCGTGGTCGTCGAGTACTGATCCGGGCGGACGCGAGGTGTCGCGTCCCGTCCCGGGCGATCGTGAGGGGTCGCGTCCTGTCGGTGGGAGAACGTCTCATCAGCAGGACGCGGCCCCTCGCGCGTGGGCGAGGGCGCAGCGCGGCCCCTCGCGCGCACGGCCTGCGTATCCTGGGACGGTGACTCCCCGCCTCGTCCTCGCCTCCCGCTCCCCCGCCCGCACCAAGCTGCTGGCCGACGCCGGGATCGGCCACGACCGGCTCGTCTCCGATGTGGACGAGGACGCCGTGGTCCGGGAGCGCGGCGTGACCGGCGCCGAGGAGACCGCGATGGTCCTGGCCCGGGCCAAGGCGGAGGCCGTGGCGGCGCTGCCCGAGGCCGCCGGCGCCCTCGTGGTGGGCTGCGACTCGGTCTTCGAGCTCGACGGCGAGGTGCACGGCAAGCCGCTGGACGCCGCGACGGCGACCGCCCGGATCCGGGCCATGCGCGGGCGCTCGGGGGTGCTCCACACGGGCCACTGGCTCGTGGACACGCGGAGCCCGGCGGACGGCGGGACCGGCTGGAGCGGCGGTGCGCCCGCCAGCGCCGAGGTGTTCTTCGCGCAGATGTCCGACGACGAGGTCGCGGCCTACGTGGCCACCGGCGAGCCCCTGGAGGTGGCCGGGTCCTTCACCATCGACTCGCTCGGCGCGGCATTCGTGGAGCGGGTGGAGGGCGACGTGCACGCCGTCGTCGGCCTGAGCCTCAGCACCCTGCGCACGCTGCTCGGCCGGGCGGGCGTCGGCGTGCCCGAGCTGTGGACCGCCGGCCGCTGAGAACCGCTCCCCGCCGGAACCGGTCTGCGCTTTGTAGGACTCCTACAGAAACGGCGTCGCATTTCCGGTCCGCCGCCGGGTGGTTGGGCGATTGCTCACGACGGGGAATACAGTGCATCGGAGGATTCGACAAGGAGTGAGACGTGACCGGTAAGAACCCCGCGGACGGCGCCATCCGCCCCATCACCAAGGTGCTCGTCGCCAACCGCGGCGAGATCGCGGTGCGCGTGATCCGCGCCGCCCGCGACGAGGGCATCGCCTCCGTGGCCGTGTACGCCGACCCGGACCGGGACGCCCTGCACGCCCGCACGGCGGACGAGGCGTACGGGCTGGGCGGGTCCACCGCCGCGGACTCGTACCTGGTGATCGACAAGATCCTCGACGTCGCCGCCCGCTCGGGAGCCGACGCCGTGCACCCCGGCTACGGCTTCCTGTCCGAGAACGCCGAGTTCGCCCTCGCCGTGCTCGAGGCCGGACTGACCTGGATCGGGCCCCCGCCCGCGGCCATCGCCAAGCTCGGCGACAAGGTGGCCGCCCGCCACATCGCGGAGAAGGTCGGCGCCCCGCAGGTCCCCGGCACCACCGACCCGGTCGGCTCCGCCGAGGAGGTCCTCGCGTTCGCCGACGAGCACGGGCTGCCCCTGGCCATCAAGGCCGCGTTCGGCGGCGGCGGCCGCGGCATCAAGGTGGTCCGCAACCGCGACGACATCCCGGAGCTCTACGAGTCCGCCGTGCGCGAGGCCACCGCGGCGTTCGGCCGCGGCGACTGCTTCGTGGAGCGCTTCCTGGACGCCCCGCGGCACGTCGAGACCCAGTGCCTGGCCGACGCCCACGGCAACGTGGTGGTCGTCTCCACCCGCGACTGCTCCCTGCAGCGGCGCAACCAGAAGCTCGTGGAGGAGGCGCCGGCGCCGTTCCTGTCCGAGGAGCAGAACCGCCTGCTCTACGCCTCCTCGAAGGCGATCCTGCGCGAGGCCGGCTATCAGGGCGCGGGCACGTGCGAGTTCCTGGTGGGCCAGGACGGCACGATCACGTTCCTGGAGGTCAACACCCGCCTGCAGGTGGAGCACCCGGTGTCCGAGGAGGTCACGGGCATCGACCTGGTGCGGGAGCAGTTCCGGCTGGCCCGCGGCGAGGCCCTCGGCTACGACGACCCGGAGGTCCGCGGCCACTCGATCGAGTTCCGCATCAACGGCGAGGACCCGGGACGGCACTTCATGCCCTCCCCCGGCACCATCGCCGCCCTCGACCTGCCCGGCGGTCCCGGCGTGCGCGTGGACTCCGGTGTGCAGGCCGGCGAGACCGTGGGCGGGAACTTCGACTCCATGCTCGCCAAGCTGATCGTCACCGGGGCCACCCGGCAGCAGGCGCTCGAGCGCTCCCGCCGGGCGCTGGCCGAGCTGCGCATCGAGGGCATGCCCACCGTGGTCCCCTTCCACCGCGCCGTCGTCGCCGATCCCGCGTTCGCCCCCGCGGACGGCGCCCCCTTCTCCGTGCACACGCGGTGGATCGAGACGGAGTTCGACAACACCATCCCGCCCTTCGAGGGCGTCCCGCAGGCCGGGCCCGAGGCCGAGGAGCGCCAGGCGATCGTCGTCGAGGTCTCCGGCAAGCGCCTCGAGGTGGTCCTGCCCGCCCTGCCCGGCACGGCCAAGCCCAACGGGACCGCCGCCAAGCCCCGCAAGTCCCGCTCCGCGCGCGGCGGCGGCACCGCCGCGGCGAGCGGCGACAGCCTGAGCTCCCCGATGCAGGGGACCATCGTGAAGATCGCGGTGGACAACGGGGACGAGGTGGCCGAGGGCGATCTCGTGCTGGTGCTCGAGGCCATGAAGATGGAGCAGCCGCTGACCGCCCACAAGTCGGGCACGGTCTCTGGGCTGTCCGTGAGCCCCGGGGACACCGTCTCCGCCGGCGCCGTTCTGGCGACCATCTCCTGAGGCGGGCGGCCCGGCCCCGATGAGCACCCGACCGACCGGCGCCCCCGGGCGCTGCCTCGTGGACCTCTCCGCGCAGGACCGGCTGCGCAGCGGCGCCCCCGCCCGGACGCCGCGGCTGCGGGTGCTCTGCTGCCCGCCCTCGGGCGCGGCCGCCGGGTACTGGCGGTTCCTCGTCCGCGAGGACGTGCACGTCCTCGGCGTCCAGTACCCCGGCCGGGAGAGCCGCTTCCGGGAGCCGCCGGCGCCCTCGGTCGCCGCCCTCGCCGCGGAGGCGGCCGAGGCCGTCGCCGGCGCGCCGTGGGCGGCCTCGGACGTCCCGCTCGTGGTCCTGGGCCACAGCATGGGCGCCTCCGTCGCGGCCGAGCTCGCCTCGCTCCTCGAGCACCGGGAGGGGATCCGGGTGTCGCTGCTCGCGCTTTCCGCGAAGACCGCCCCGGGCGCCGTGGACGCGGCGGACGACGGGGTCGACGATTTGCGGGCCGGGCTCGACCCGCAGGACCCGGGCGCGGACGAGGCGCTCGCCCGGTGGCTGCGGCGGCTCGGCGGCACCCCCGAGGCGGTGCTGGCGAACCCCGAGCTGCTGGCCCTGCAACTGCCAGCCCTGCGCGCGGACCTGCTGGTCTCGATGGCCCACGACCGGCTCCCCGCCCCGGTCGGGGCGCCCCTGCTGCTGCTGCGCGGCAGCGAGGACCACACGGTGGACGCCGCCGGCATGGACGCCTGGCGTCCCGTCAGCACGGGGGCCGTGCAGCGGCGCGAGTACCCTGGCGGCCACCACCCGCTCGCGGAGAACCGGCACCGCCTGCTCGAGGACCTCGAGGCGTGCGCCGATCCCGGCCGCTCCCGGTGAGCCCGTCGTCGTGACGACGCTCCCGCCGAGCGTGCCCGGCACGGTCGAGCTGCCGGTGCCGGGCGCCCCTGCGGACGTGCGGGTCGTGCTCGCCCGCGTGGCCCCGCTGATCGGCTGGGCGGAGTCTGTCCGGGACTGCCTGGACGAGGACGAGCGGAAACGGGCCGCGGCGTTCCGCCACGAGAGCGACCGGCGGCGGTTCGTGGTCGCCCACTGCGTGCTGCGCCACGAGCTCGCCGCCCGCACCGGCGCGGACCCGGCCTCGCTGCGCCTGGGACCGCCCGTTCCCGCCGTGGGGTCCCGGCCCAAGCCGCGGCTCGAGGACCACGCCCTGCACTTCTCCCTCTCGCACAGCGGCGACCAGGTGCTCGTGGCCACCGCCGAGCGCGAGGTGGGGGTGGACGTCGAACGCCTCCAGGACCCGGTCGCCGCCGAGCAGGTGGTCCCCCTGCTCCACCCCGCCGAGATCATCGCCCTGCGGACCCTGCCCGCCGCGGACCGGCCGGCCGCCGTGACCACGGTGTGGGCGCGCAAGGAGTCCCTGCTCAAGGCCATGGGATCGGGCCTGTTCCGCGAGCCCTCCGTCGACGAGGTCGGGGCGGGCCCCGTCCCGGGGCGGCCCGTGGCCGGGTGGCGGATCCTGGACCTGGCTCTTCCGCCGGCCACCGGTCCGGACCGTGCGGAGTCGCGGGCGGCGCTGACCGTCCGCGTCCCGTGATCGTCACCGCGTACAACCACGGGTGGACAGGATTTCTCCATCCGGAAGCCGACTACAGCGTCCGACCCGTCGGTCATCCTTGAAGCATGTCGGGCCCCCTTCGGGGAACAGGGTCCGGCGGGAGCGGCGAACAACTCACTCGCCCTGTGCCGTGCTTGCTCGAGATCCCGGAGCGGAGCACCTTCCGGACCCAGCACTCCATCACGTCAGGATCATCCGTCACGTGCCGTTGTCGGCACCCGGATACCCGCGCTGACGAGGAGAGCCGGTTCCGCGATCATCCGGACCCCGAGCGGGGCCGTGTCCGAATCGTGTCCGTCATCTTCGCAAATGTTGGTCGAGGCCCCCTGACCTGGGATTACTTTGGTGACGTCGAACCATACACAGGGCCCAACGGGCGTTCGGGGGAACGCGCCACCGGCCGGCACCAGTCGCGAAGCGGATCTCGCTTCTCCACCGGATGGGACAGACCCATGAGAAGAACCACCTGAGCAGTCACGACCGCCGCCTTCGCGGCTGGCACCACTGTCCTGCGGCTCCTGCCGCGAGTGGGGGACTCACAGCCGTCGATCGCTCCGGGCTCACAGCGCAGCGTTGCACCGATTCGTCGGGACCGCGCCCCGCAGGACGGAGCCCTCGTCGACCGGCATGCCGAGAAGAGGGTCCTTGCGGTGCCCGTCAGCCGAGCTACGAGCCGACCCGAATGCAGAACGCCGTCCCCGCGCCCTCCTCACGGATCGAGCGCACGGCGAGAGAACGAGGAACACTATGTCCATCATCAAGGCTCCGCACCTGTTCAACGAGGAGAGTCTGTTCATCGATCTGGAGGGCGTGCTGAGCCGCCACCTCTACCTGAAGATCGAGGGGTTCAACTTCGCCGGCTCGATCAAGCTCAAGCCCGCCAGGGAGATGGTCGAGCGGGCCGAGCGGGAAGGACGGGTCGGCCCCGGCTCCGTGCTCGTGGAATCCTCCTCCGGGAACCTCGGCGTCGCACTCAGCATGATCGCCGCCAGCAAGGGATACAGCTTCGTGTGCGTGATCGACCCGCGCTGCAATCCCGCGACCCGGCAGCTCATGGAGTCGCTCGGGGCGCACGTCGACCTGGTCACCGAGCCGGACCCCGTCGACGGCTTCCTCGGCGCCCGGCTCAACCACGTCCGGGAGTTGTGCAGGTCCGACGAGCGGTACGTCTGGCTCAACCAGTACACCAGCCCCGGCAACTGGGGAGCGCACTACCGCTGGACCGCCCCCGAGATCGAGGCCCAGTTCCCCGAGCTCGAGGTGCTGTTCGTGGGGGCCGGGACCACGGGCACGCTCATGGGCTGCGCGCGGTACTTCAAGGAGCACCGGCCCGACGTCCGGATCGTCGCGGTGGACGCCGTCGGCTCGGTCTCCTTCGGTCGCCCGCCGGCCACCCGTCTGATCCCCGGGCTCGGCATGAGCGTGCGGCCGCCCCAGCTCGACGAGTCCCTGATCGACGATGTGGTGATGGTCGAGGAGCTGGACACGGTGCGCACCTGCCACCGCCTGGCCGGGCGCGGGTTCCTGCTCGGCGGCTCCACCGGGACCGTCGTCCACGGCGCCATGACGTGGCTCGCGGACCACCACGCCGAGGACGTCACCGCGGTGGCCATCTCCCCGGACATGGGCCGCCCCTACCTGGACACCATCTATCAGCGGGACTGGGTCCTCGACCACTTCGGTGCCGAGGCGCTCGCCGGCTCCGACTCGACAGCCGCTCTGAGCCGACCGCACCACCAGGTGTCATGGCGTCGGCAGGCGGCAACCACACCGGTGACCGGTTCCGCGGCCACCTCCTCCCCGAGGAGTCTCTCGCAGTGAAGAAGCTCGCCGACGCCCCCCCGGCGTCTCCCCTCCCCCCGATCTCGGTCCCCACCAGGCGCGAGCCACCGTCCGCACCGGCCGTCGAGAGGACCGGCGCGGACCTGCCGCTCGAGCGCCGGCTGGCGGATCTTCTCGCCTCGGTGGTGCAGCAGGACGACATCCCCGTGGACGCCGACTTCTTCGCCGACCTGGGCGCGGACTCCCTGGTGATGGCGCGCTTCTGCGCCCGGGTGCGCAAGCAGTCCGACCTGCCGGCGGTGTCCATGAAGGACATCTACCAGCACCCGACGATCACCTCGCTGGTCGGTGCTCTCGCCCCGGCGGCACCGCTGACAGTGTCGGTGCAGGACCGGCTGGCCGAGGTGCTGACCGGGGTGCTGGGCGTGGACCGGGTGCCGGTGGACGCCGACTTCTTCGACGACCTGGGCGCGGACTCCCTGGTGATGGCGCGGTTCTGCGCCCGGGTGCGCAAGCAGCCGGACCTGCCGTCGGTGTCCATGAAGGACGTCTACAGCAGTCCGAGCGTCTCGGCCCTCGCCGCGGCGCTGAGCGGCGCCGCGCAGCAGGACCAGCCGCAGGAGCCGGATCCGCTCGTGGCCTCCGTGCCGGGGACACCGGCGCCCATGGACGCCCGGACGTGGGAATACGTCACCTGTGGAGTCCTGCAGGTGCTCGTCTACCTCGGCTACTGCCTGCTCGCCGGCGCAGTCGCCGTCGTGGGATACCTGTGGGTGTTCCCGGCCGCGGGGCCGGGCAACCACCACTGGGTGGGCCACGGGATGGGCTTCGGGGAGCTCTACCTGCGGTCGGTCGCCCTCGGCGCCGCGACGTTCCTGCTGCTGTGCATCCTGCCGGTCGCGGCGAAGTGGATCCTTCTCGGGCGCTTCCGGTCCGGGGAGATCCGGATCTGGAGCCTGGCCTACTTCCGGTTCTGGACGGTCAAGACCGTCATGCGCACCTGCCCCCTCGCCCTGATGACCGGTTCCCCGCTGACCCCTCTCTACCTGCGGGCCATGGGCGCCAAGGTCGGGCGCAACGTGACGATCCTGACCACTCACCTGCCGGTGTGCACCGACCTGATCACGATCGGGGACGGGACGGTGATCCGCAAGGACGTGTACGCCAACGGCTATCGGGCCCACGGCGGAGTCATCCAGACCGGCGCCGTGACACTGGGCCGGGACGTGATCGTCGGCGAGGGCAGCGTCCTGGACATCGGCACGACGATGGGGGACGGTTCCCAGCTGGCCCACCGGTCCACGCTGTACACCGGTCAGACTGTGCCCGGGGGCGAGCGCTGGCACGGTTCGCCGGGCCGACGCACGGAGACCGCCTTCGACACGGTCGACGCCATGCCCTACCGCCCGTGGCGGCGGGCCGTGTACGCCGTGGCACAGCTCGTTGCCACGCTCGCGCTGGGCCGCATCATGCTGGGACTGACGATGATCCTGGTCGTCCTGGCCTTCCCGCGCGTGGCCGCGCTCCTGGAGTCGCAACCGCACGCGTTCACCAACTGGGTCTTCTACGCCGACGCGGTGGCCTTCGCCGGCGTTGGCGTCCTCGGAGGGACGATCGTGGTGCTGGCCGTCATGACGACCGTCCCGCGGGCGCTCCAGCTCCTGTTGAAGCCCGACACGGTGTATCCCCTGTTCGGACTGCGGCACGCGGCGGAACGAGCGGTGGAGCGAATGACCAACAGCCCCGTGCTCGGGACCCTCTTCGGTGACAGCTCCTACGTCGTGAACTACGCCCGTGCCATCGGGTACCAGCAGCCCCTGCTGCAGCAGACCGGCTCGAACCTGGGCACTCTGTTCAAGCACGACAACCCGTACCTGTCGACGATCGGCACCGGCACGATGATCGCCGACGGGGTGTCGTTCATGAACACCGACTACTCGGCGACGTCGTTCAAGATCAGTCCGGTCACGATCGGCGCGCACAACTTTCTCGGGAACTTCGTGCTCTACCCGGCCGGGGCCAGGACCGGGGACAACTGTCTGCTCGCGACCAAAGTGATGGTTCCCGTCGACGGCCCGGTGCGCCGCGACGTGGGACTGCTCGGGTCACCGGCGTTCGAGATCCCCCGCTCGGTCCTGCGGGACGCCCCGCTCGAGGAGCATGCGGACCCCGCCCGCTTCCACCGGGCCCTCTCCGCAAAGAACAAGCACAACCTGCGCACGATGGCCCTCTTCCTGCTGGTGCGGTGGCTCAACGCGTCGCTGGCCGTGCTGGCCGCGTTCGCCGCCCTCGAGCTGTCCGACAGGTTCGGTGTCCTGGCCTTCTCCGCGTCGTTCGTCGTGCTGCTCGTGGTCGGGCTGATGGTCCCCATCGGGATCGAGAACGTCATGACGCGGTTCCGGGGACTCCGACCTCAGCTCTGCTCCATCTACAAGCCGTACTTCTGGTGGCACGAGCGGTACTGGAAGCTGCAGATCGTCAACCTCCGCCTGAACATGCTCAACGGGACGGTGTTCAAGCCGCTCGTCTGGCGGCGGCTGGGCGTGCGAATGGGGAGCCGGGTCTTCGACGACGGCTGCTCGATCCCCGAGCGGAGCCTCGTGTCGATCGGCTCCCGCTGCACGCTGAACGCCGGGACCAACATCCAGTGCCACTCCCAGGAGGACGGCATGTTCAAGTCCGACCAGGACGTCATCGGTGACGACGTCACGCTCGGCGTCGCCGCACTCGTCCACTACGGCGTGACCGTCGAGGACGGCGTCGTCGTCGCCACCGACTCCTTCGTGATGAAGGGAACCACCCTCTCTCGGGGATCCCTGTGGGGCGGCAACCCGGCCGACGAGGCCCGTGCCGCCACCACGTCCCCCGTCGCCTTGGAAAGGCCCCTGTCATGACCACCACTCGTGCGCTCACCTGCAGGGCCGTCGCGGAGCACTCGACGGAACGGACCCCCGGCCGTCCCGCCCTCCCCAGGACCGCACCGACGCAGATCCCGCGGTGGACACAGGACCGCCGGCCCGGTCAGGCACAGGTCGAGGTGGCGGTGCCCGAGGACCTGAGCACCTCGGTGCGGTCCCTGGCCCGGGACTGGGAGGTGGCACCGGACTCGGTCTGGCTGGCGGCCCACGCGCGGGTGCTCCAGGCCCTGTCCGGCGAGCAGGAGATCACCACCGGCTGCAAGGACGCGGCGGGCACCTGGCCGTGCACCCTCGATCTGGGCCGGCCGTCCTGGCGGGCCCTGATCCGCGAGGCGCACGTCAGGCAGACCCAGGCCCGCGCCGAGCAGTCCGGGCAGTCCGGGCAGGGACAGGCTCCGCACCAGGCGGCTCCTGCGGGATACGAGGTGGTCCTCGACACCGGCCAGGACGCCGGTGCCGAGCTGCCGGAGGGCGTCGTGCTCGGCGTCTCCCCCCGGCAGGTGACCGGGGGCGAGGTGCTCCGCCTGCGCTACCGACAGGACGTCCTCGACGCCGGTGCCGCCCTGCGGATCGCCGGCTACCACCTGACCGCACTCCGCCACCTGACCGCCGACCCCGAGGCGGAGCCCGCGGACGCCGACCTGGTCGCCCCGGACGAGCGGCGCCTCCAGCTCGAGCAGCTGGCCGGGCCCGTGCGGCCCCGGCCCCGGCGACGCTTCCACGAGCTCTTCGAGGATCGCGTCCGGCAGCATCCCGAGCGCCTCGCGGCCGTCCAGGACACGCGACAGTGGACGTACGCCGAGCTCAACGCCCGCGCCAACCGGATCGCCCGCGCCCTGCTCGCGCGCGGCCTGCAGGCGGAGGACGTCGTGGCGGTCGTCGCCGAGCGGAACCTCGAGTGGATGGCCGCCGTCATCGGCATCCTCAAGGCCGGCGGCGCGTACCTGCCGCTCGAACCGCACTTCCCCTCCGACCGGATCGCGAAGACGCTCACCCGGGCCGGGTGCCGGACGGTGCTGACCGAGGAGGGCAGCACCACCTCGCTGGACGGGGCGCTCGCCGGGATGCCGGCCGTGACGACGCTCCACGTCGAGGATGTGGAGGCCGAAGGACACGCGACCCACGACCTCGGCCTGGCGGTGCGTCCGGACCAGCTCGCGTACATCTACTTCACCTCGGGCTCCACGGGTGAGCCGAAAGGCGCGATGTGCGAGCACGACGGGATGCTGAACCACCTGTACGCCAAGATCGAGGACCTGGGGATCGGCCCCGGCGACGTCGTGGCC
Source organism: Kocuria sp. WN036 (assembly GCF_002287015.1). NCBI lineage: Bacteria > Bacillati > Actinomycetota > Actinomycetes > Micrococcales > Micrococcaceae > Kocuria > Kocuria sp. WN036. The sequence continues at coordinate 34,054 of NZ_NSKF01000022.1, read as the reverse complement.
CAGAGCGCCCCCCAGTGCTTCGACATCTCCCTGTGGCAGCTGGTGTCGGCCCTGCTCGTCGGCGGCCGCACCCTCATCGTCGGCCAGGACCGGATCCTCGACGTCGAGCGGTTCGTCGACACGGTGGAACAGGGCCAGGTCGCGGTCTTCCAGGTCGTCCCCTCGTACCTGGACGCGGTGGTGGCCTACCTGGAGGGCAGGCCACGCGACCTGCCCCGTCTTCGCAGCGTCTCGGCGACCGGGGAGGCCCTGAAGCAGGAGCTGGTCCGCCGCTGGTTCGACGTGCTGCCCGACGTCAAGCTCGTCAACGCCTACGGACTGACGGAGACCTCGGACGACACGAACCACGAGGTGATGAGCGCCGCGCCGGCGGGCGATCACGTGCCGCTGGGCCGGCCGGTCCCGAACGTGCGGATCCATCTCCTCGACGAGCGGCAGCGGCTCGTGCCGCTCGGAGCACCGGGCGAGATCGCCTTCTCCGGAGTGTGCGTGGGCCGCGGGTACGTCAACGACCCGGAGCGGACGGCACAGGTGTACTCCGCCGATCCCCATGTGGACGGCGCGCGGCTCTACCGGGCGGGTGACTACGGTCGCTGGTCGCCGGACGGCAGGCTGGAGTACCTGGGCCGGCGGGACAACCAGGTCAAGATCTCCGGGTTCCGGATCGAGATCGGCGACATCGAGAACGCCCTCCTGCGGGTTCCCGGAGTCCGCGACGGGGCGGTCGTCGTGGCGGAGCGACCGGACCGGGGCAAGCACCTGGTCGCCTTCTACCACGCCCCCGAGCCGCTGGACTCCGGCACGCTGCGCGAGCGACTGGCGCAGTCGCTGCCCGGGTACATGGTCCCGCAGGTGTTCCAGTGGCAGCCGGCCCTCCCGCTGACGGCCAACGGCAAGATCGACCGCAAGCGCCTCACCGCGCTGGCGGCGGACGCCGAGCCCGAGGGCCGCTCCCTCGAGCCTCCGCGCACCCCCACCGAGCAGTGGCTGGCGGCGGCGTGGTCGCGCGTGCTCGCCGTGCCGGAGGACGGGATCGACCGCCGTGACCACTTCTTCGAGCGCGGCGGCACGTCGCTCACCGCCGTCCGGCTCGCCATCGCCCTGGACCGGAAGGTCTCGCTCAAGGACCTCCTCAGCCACCCGGTCCTCACCGATCTCGCCACGGAGCTGGACTCCAGGTCCGCCGCGGCCGGCTCACCCGCCCAACCGTGATACCACCGGAAGGAACCACCATGTCCGCCACCTCCGCACCTCCGGAGCTCGACGTCGACGCGCGCCCGGGTGCGCCGGCCACCGCCCTGGTCTCTCCGCCGGGCGACCCGGTGTCCTGGGCCCAGCAGCACCGTGACGCGCTGCGGGCGACCGTCGCCCGGCACGGGGCCGTCCTCGTGCGCGGCCTCGGGCTGTCCCACCCCGACCAGGTCGCCGCCGTGTTCCGGGCCGTCAGCCCGGAGCTGATGACCGAGCGGGAGGCCTTCGCCGCCCGCAGTTCCTATGCGCCCGGCGTGTACTCCTCGGCCACCTGGCCGGCGAACCAACCCATGTGCATGCACCACGAGCTGAGCTACACGCTCCACGCCCCCGGACTGCTGCTCCTCGCCTGCCTCACCGCCCCGGCCGCCGGCGGGGTGACCGGTGTCGCGGACTCCCAGGCGGTGCTGCGCGCCCTTCCCGCGGACCTGGTCGCGCGGTTCGAGCGCGACGGCTGGATGCTGATCCGCAACTACAACGACGAGATCGGCGCCTCCGTCGCGGACGCCTTCGGCACGGACGACCGCGCCGCGGTCGAACGCTACTGCGCGGAGAACCGGATCGAGCTCGAGTGGCAGCCCGACGGCGGCCTGCGCACGCGTCAGCGCCGCGCCGCGATCGTCCGTCACCCCGTCACCGGGGAGCGCTGCTGGTTCAACCAGGTCGCCTTCCTCAGCGAGTGGACGATCGACCCGGAGGTCCGCGAGTACCTCGTGGACATGTACGAGGAGGACGGCCTCCCGTTCACGACGGCGTTCGGCAACGGCGACCCCATCGGCGAGGACGTCGTGGCCATGCTGAACGAGATCTACGAGTCGCACACGCTGCGCGAACCGTGGCGCGCCGGCGACCTGATGCTCGTGGACAACGTCCGGACGGCGCACAGCCGCGAACCGTACGAGGGCGAGCGGGAGATCCTCGTCGCCATGAGCGACCCGGTGTCGCTGCAGGGCACGGCCTCGGAGGAGGAGGGACGATGACACTGACAAGCGGACCCGGCACGGACCACCGGCAGGACGCCCCCGGACGGCAACCGACCATCCCGTCCTTCGCGGTCGTCTCCGGCGCGGAGGTCGACCAGGTGCTGCAGGGGCACCGGGCCGAGATCGTCGCGCTGGTGGAGGACACCTACCGGCTGCACGGCGCCGGACAGACGGTGAACCCGCCGTCGTACTTCCTGCGGTTCCCGGACCGCCCGACCGGACGGATCATCGCGCTGCCCGCCTCCCTGGGGGGACCCCGTGCCGTGGACGGCCTGAAGTGGATCTCCAGCTTCCCCACCAACGTGGAGTTCGGCATCCCGAGGGCCTCCGCCGTGCTGATCCTCAACGATCCGGACACCGGCTACCCTTTCGCCTGCCTGGAGAGCTCCATCATCAGCGCCTCCCGGACCGCCGCCTCCGCGGCCCTGGCCGCGGACTGGCTCAGCCGGGAGCGGGGGCGCCCCACGCGGGTGGGCTTCTTCGGCGTCGGGCTCATCGCCCGCTTCGTCCACGCGTTCCTGGCGGACACCGGTTGGGGCTTCGACGAGGTGGGGGTGTTCGACCTGCTGCCGGGCAGCTGCGAGGGCTTCCGCGGCTACCTCGAGCGCTCCGCGCCCGAGAGCACGGTCACCGTCCACGAGGACGCCGAGTCGCTGATCCGCTCGAGCGACCTGGTCGTGTTCGCGACCACGGCGGGAGAGCCGCACGTCACCGACCCGTCGTGGTTCGAGCACCACCCGCTCGTGCTCCACATCTCGCTGCGTGACCTCGGGCCCGAGGTCATCCTCGCCGCCACGAACATCGTCGACGACGTGGAGCACTGCCTCAAGGCCCAGACGTCCGTGCACCTGACCGAGCAGCTCACCGGCTCGCGGGACTTCCTCGCCGGCACGCTGTACGACGTCATGACCGGCACCGTGGAGGTGCCGGCGGACCGGACCGTGGTCTTCTCGCCGTTCGGCCTGGGCGTTCTCGACCTCGCGGTGGGCAAGCACGTCTACGACACGGTCGCCGGCACCGGCGGCCTGCACACCATCGACTCCTTCTTCCACGAGGTGCGTCGGTACGGGTGACGGCCGCCTCCCGGGTGTCGACCGGCCGGTCCGCCGGACCGGTCGACACCCGGGAGGGGCGTCGTCGTCGAGCGCGTCCCCGACCTCGTCGTCGTTCCAGGATGTGAGACGGGCCACCCGCTATACGGACAGCCGGGCGTACTATCGGGATCTTGTCCCCACCCACTGCTACGACCGAGGTTTCCCCATGTCCTCTCCGGTGACCGGGCAGGACGCCGCCGGCGCGTCCTCCCCCTCGCTCCCCCTGTCCGACCGCGTGCCCCGCAGCCGGGTGATCCTGGCCTCCCTCGTGGGCACCACGATCGAGTTCTACGACTTCTACGTCTACGCCACCGCGGCCGTGGCCGTGTTCCCCGCCCTGTTCTTCACGGGCGAGGACGAGACGGCCAAGCTGCTCGCCTCCATGGCGACCTTCGCCGCGGCCTTCGTGGCCCGCCCGATCGGCTCCGTGATCTTCGGGCACTTCGGCGACCGGATCGGCCGCAAGGCCACCCTGATCGGCGCCCTGCTGACCATGGGCGTCGCCACGTTCCTCATCGGCTTGCTGCCCACCTACTACTCGATCGGCATCTGGGCCCCGCTCATCCTGACGATCCTGCGCTTCTGCCAGGGCCTGGGCCTGGGCGGCGAGTGGTCCGGCGCGGCCCTGCTGGCCACCGAGTACGCCGAGGAGGGCAAGCGGGCGCGCGCCGCCATGTGGCCGCAGCTCGGCGCCCCGTTCGGCTTCATCCTGGCCAACGGCTTCTTCCTGGTGCTGACCATCGTGATGGGCTTCGTCTCGGTCGCCGAGCAGGGCACCGACCACCCGTTCCTCACCTGGGGCTGGCGCGTGCCGTTCCTGGCGTCCGTGGTGATGGTGGTCGTCGGCCTGTACGTGCGGTTCAAGCTCGAGGAGACCCCGGTCTTCCAGAAGGCCCTGGACCAGGGGCAGAAGGTCCAGACCCCGCTCGTCGAGGCGTTCCGGGGCTCGTGGCTGCAGATGGTCCAGGGCACGTTCATCATGCTCGCCACCTACATGCTCTTCTACCTGATGACCGCGTGGATCCTCTCCTACGGCATCGGCAGCCCCGCCAACGGCGGCCTCGGCATCCCCTACCGGGACTTCCTGGTGCTGCAGCTGCTCGCCGTGCTGCTGTTCGCCGCCATGGTGCCCGTCTCCGGGTGGGTCGCGGACCGCTTCGGCCGGCGCAGCTCGCAGCTGGTCATCACCTCGGTGATCCTGCTCTTCGGGCTGAGCTTCGGCCTGCTCATGGACCCGGCCGCGGTCGGCACCGGTGCGGACGTCAGCACGGGCCGCGTGCTGTTCTTCCTCGTGGTCGGCATGACCCTGATGGGCCTGACCTTCGGCTCGATGTCGGCGATCCTGCCCGAGCTGTTCCCCACGAACGTGCGCTACACCGGCTCCGGCGTCGCGTACAACACGGCGTCGATCCTCGGTGCCGCCATCACCCCGTACGTGGCCGTCACCCTCAACGCGAGCTACGGCGTGGGCTCCGTCGGCCTCTACCTGGCGTTCGGCGCCGTGCTGACCCTCGTGGCCCTCTGGTTCTCCCCGGAGACCAAGGACGTCGACATGGAGAACGTCGTCACCCGCCGCTGACCCGCTCCCGCCGGCGCCGCACGCGCAACGGCCGCATCCCCTGCAGCGGGGGATGCGGCCGTTGTGCGTGCCGGCGGGGATCAGACGTGCACGTGCAGGCGCCGCGCCGCCTCCGAGATCGACCCGGTGAGGGACGGGTAGATCGTGAAGGTGTCGGCGAGGTCGTCGACGTGCAGCTTGTGGGTGACGGCCAGAGAGATCGGGAAGATCAGCTCGGACGCGCGGGGACCCACCACCACTCCCCCGATCACCGTGCCGGAGCCCTTGCGGGAGAAGATCTTCACGAACCCGTCCTCGACCGCCATCATCTTGGCGCGCGGGTTGGTGGAGAGCTTCAGCATGATGGTGTCCGCCTGGTAGGTGCCGTCCTCGATGGACTTCTCGCTCACGCCCACGGACGCGATCTCCGGGGAGGTGAAGATGTTGGAGGCCACCAGGTGGGTGCGCAGCGGCTTGACGGCGTCGCCCATGAGGTGCGCCACGGCGATCCGGCCCTGCATGGCCGCCACCGAGGCGAGCGGGAGCACGCCCGTGCAGTCGCCCACGGCGTAGACGCCCGGCACGGTGGTGCGGGAGACGCCGTCCACCTTGATGTGCCCGGACTCGGCGCGGGCCACTCCGACCTCCTCGAGCCCGAGGTCGTCGGTGGCCGGGATCGCGCCGACCGCGACCAGGCAGTGCGAGCCGGCGATCTTGCGCCCGTCGGAGAGCGTGACGACCACCCCGTTCTCGCTGCGCTCCACCGAGTCGGCGCGGGAGCGGCTGAGCACGTTCATGCCGCGGCGCTCGAAGACGCTCTCGAGCACGGCCGCGGCGTCCTCGTCCTCGCCGGGCAGCACCTGGTCCCGGGAGGAGACGAGCGTGACCTCGGCCCCGAGGCCCCGGTAGGCCGAGGCGAACTCCGCGCCGGTCACGCCGGAGCCCACCACGATCATGTGCTCGGGGACCTCGGTGAGGTGGTAGACCTGCTTCCAGTTGAAGATCCGCTCCCCGTCCGGCTTCGCGGACGGCAGCTCCCGGGGGTAAGCCCCGACGGCGAGCAGCACGGCCTGCGCGTCGAGGGTGTACTCCAGCCCGTCGTCGGTGGTGACCTGCACGCAGGTGGGGCTGAGCAGCCGGCCGGTGCCCGCGATCACGCGCACCCCCACCCGCTCGAGCCCGCGCTTGATGTCCCGGGACTGGGACGCCGCGAGGCGCAGGAGACGGGTGTTGACCTTCTCCAGGTCCACGGCGAGGTCGTTGATCTCGTCCCCGTCCTTGCTGCCCCCGCGCACGTGCACCCCCAGGTCCGCGGCCTCGGCGAAGCGGGTCATCGCGTCGGCGGAGGCGATGAGCGTCTTGGAGGGAACCACGTCCGTCAGCACCGCGGAGCCGCCCAGGCCCTGGCGCTCGACGATGGTCACATCCGCCCCGAGGCTGGCGGCGACCAGGGCGGCCTCGTAGCCGCCCGGACCGCCCCCGATGATGACGAGCTTCTGGATGGAGAATTCGCTGTGTGCAGTCACCCGGCCATTCTTGCAGGTGCCGCTCCGGCGGCGGAACCGGCCCGGCCGCACCGGACGGCTCGGGACCATGCGGTAGCTTGGGGCGGGTGGACACAGAGCACAGCGCTGACCGGGCCGACCCCTTCGAGCTCGCCCAGGAGGCCGCGGACGCCCTCCGCCGGGCCACCGGGGTCGACACGCACGAGATCGCCCTGACCCTCGGCTCCGGCTGGGGCCAGGCCGCCGATCTGCTCGGCGAGACCGTCGCCGAGATCCCGGCCGCGGAGATCCCCGGCTTCACTCCGCCCGCCCTCGAGGGCCACGTGGGCACGCTGCGCTCCGTGCGCACCGCCGCGGGCCGGCACGCGCTGGTGATCGGCGCCCGCACCCACTACTACGAGGGCCGAGGCGTGCGCCCCGTGGTCCACGGCGTGCGCACCGCGGCCGCCGCCGGGGCGCGCACCATGATCCTCACCAACGGCTGCGGCGGGCTGAACCCCTCCTGGGGCCCCGGCACCCCGGTGCTCATCAGCGACCACCTCAACCTCACGGGCCGCTCCCCGCTCGAGGGCGCCACGTTCGTGGACCTCACCGACCTGTACTCCCCCCGGCTGCGGGAACTGGCCCGCGGGGTGGACCACACCCTCGACGAGGGGGTCTACGCGCAGTTCCCCGGCCCGCACTACGAGACGCCGGCGGAGGTGCGGATGGCCGGGGTGCTCGGGGCCGACCTCGTCGGGATGTCGACCGCCCTGGAGGCCATCGCTGCCCGGCACGCCGGAATGGAGGTCTTCGGGATCTCCCTCGTGACCAACCAGGCGGCCGGGATCTCCGCGACCCCGCTCTCCCACGAGGAGGTCCTCGAGGCCGGGCGCGCCGCGGGCGCCCGGATCTCCGGACTGCTCGCCCGCATCGTCGCCCAGCTCTGACCGGCCCCGGGCCGGGACGGGTTCCCGGCCCGGCACCCCGGCGCACCGGACGCCCCCAGGAGGCCGCGCCATGACCACCGCCCACCGCACCGACCCGCAGCTGCTCGACGCCGCGCGCGCGTGGGGCGCCGCCGACCCGGACCCCGCCACCCGCGCCGAGCTGGCAGCCCTCGTCGAGGCGGCCGCAGCCGGTGACGCCGCAGCACGGGCGGAGCTGGCCGACCGCTTCTCGGGCACCCTCCAGTTCGGCACCGCCGGGCTGCGGGCGGCCCTGGGCGCCGGGCCGATGCGGATGAACCGGGTGGTGGTGCTGCGCGCCGCGGCGGGGCTGGCCGCCCACGTACTGGCCGTGCAGACCCCGGCGGACCGTGCGGCGGGCTCCGCCCGGCCCCGCGCGGTGGTCGGCTACGATGCCCGGCACGGCTCCGAGGTCTTCGCCCGGGACACCGCCGCGGTGTTCACGGCCGCCGGCATCGAGACGCTGCTGCTGCCCGCGCCGCTGCCCACGCCCGTCCTGGCGTGGGCGGTGCGGGCCCTCGAGGCGGAGGTGGGCGTCATGGTCACCGCCAGCCACAACCCGCCGGCGGACAACGGCTACAAGGTCTACCTCGGCGGCCGGGCCGTGGAGCCGGAGGCCCGCGGCTGCCAGATCGTGGCCCCGCACGACCGGATGATCGCCGAGCGGATCGCGGCCGTCGGGCCCGTCGAGGACATCCCCCGGGCGCAGGACGGGTGGACCGTCCTGCCCGCGAGCGTCGAGCAGGACTACCTCGACGCCGTGCTCCCCGCCGTGGTCACCGCCGTCGCGGGCGCCGGACGTCCCCTGCGGGTCGTCCTCACCCCGCTGCACGGGGTGGGCGGGCGCACGACGACGGAGGCCCTGCGGCGGGCCGGTCTCGCCGACGTGCACGTGGTCCCGGAGCAGGCGGAGCCGGACCCGGACTTCCCCACGGTCGCGTTCCCCAATCCCGAGGAGCCCGGCGCCCTGGACCTGGCCCTGGCCACCGCCCGCGCCGTGGGCGCGGACCTCGTCCTGGCCAACGACCCCGACGCGGACCGGGTGGCCGTGGCGGTCCCGGTGCCCGGGGCCGACGTCGAGGATTCGGCGCAGGGCTGGCGGGTGCTGCGCGGCGACGAGGTCGGCGCGCTGCTCGGCCACGCCGCGGCGGCCCGGTGCGCGGGCCGCGAAGGCGCCGTGTTCGCGAACTCCATCGTCTCCTCCCGCCTGCTGGGGCGGATCGCCGCCGCGGCGGGGATCGCGCACCAGGAGACCTTGACCGGCTTCAAGTGGATCGCCCGCGTCCCGGGGCTCGCGTTCGGCTACGAAGAGGCGCTGGGCTACTGCGTGGCGCCGGAGGTGGTCAGGGACAAGGACGGGATCAGCGCGGCCGTGGCGGTGGCGGTGCTCGCCGACGAGCTGCGCGCGCAGGGCCGGACCCTGCTGGACGTGCTGGACGACCTCGCCCTGGCCCACGGGCTGTACGCGACCGACCAGCTGAGCATCCGGGTGGCGGACCTGAGCCGCATCCCGGTCATGGCGGCCGCCCTGCGGGACGCCCCGCCCGCGGCACTGGGCGGCTCCGAGGTGGTCGAGGTCGCCGACCTCGCCGCCCCGGGGACGGGGCTGCCGCCCACCGAGGGACTGCGCCTGCTCACCGCGGACGGCACCCGGGTGATCGTGCGCCCCTCCGGGACGGAGCCGAAGCTCAAGTGCTACCTCGAGGTGGTCGCCCCGGTGGCCGGCCGGGCCGCGCTGCCCGCCGCCCGGGCCGAGGCGCAGGAGCGGCTCGGGCGGATCCGCGCCGAGCTCGAGGCCGCACTGGGCCTCTGACGGCGCACGGGCTCAGGTGGCCGGCGGCCGGACCCCGTCCCCGCCCCGGGCGAGGACCCGGCGCGAGACGGCCTTGGTCGACCGGGTGACCACCTTCTCCAGCGGGCCCTGGCCCAGGGCCCGCCGCCACAGCAGGGCGAACACCGTGAACACCACGATCTGGCCGGCGGTCCACGCGGCGGGCGCGAGGTCGTAGTACTCGGGCCAGAGGATGAGCAGGTGGGCCGTGTAGAGCGTGAACGTCATCGCGCCCGCCGCGGCGAGCGGCGCGAGGACCCTGCCGGCCACGCGCTCCAGGAGCAGGCAGATGCCGAGGACGGACAGTGCAAAGCCCACGTTGAGCACCAGGAAGAACGGCGTGTTCGTGTGCGGGGTCGAGATCAGCAGCCACCACAGGGTGTCGGTGGGCAGCGTGGGGTCCCCGCCGAAGACGAGCACCTCGTCGATCTCCGACTCGTCCATCCAGGGCGTGCCCTCGGCGATGGCCTCGTAGCCGCCGAGCACCCGCAGCGCGAGGGCGGAGGACGACCACGCGAGCAGCGCGACCGCCGCCCCGACCGTCACGAGCAGGGTCTGCACCTTGCGGCTGGTGAGGTCCGTGCGTCCCACGGCGAGTCCGGCCAGCAGGAACGCCATCCAGGGCAGCGCGGGGTAGACGCCGGTCAGGAGCAGCTGGGAGAGCACGGTGCCCGGGTCGACGACCAGGTCCACGAGGCTCGGGTTCTCGTACTCGAGGCCGGGCAGCACGTCGACGGACCACTGCATGAGGAAGGGCGCGACGAGCGCGAAGAGCGCGGCGCACACCAGGAGGGACCGGGTCCGCAGGCGCAGGAAGGGCACGGCGAGCAGGAAGAGCATCCCGTAGTAGATGAGGATGTTGCTCACCGGCAGCTCGAGGAAGCCGAGGAGGAAGCCGACCAGGGCAATCAGCCCAGCCCGTGCGGCCAGGGCCCACCGGGAGGCCGTCATCCGCAGTCCCGTGCGAGGGGTGCGCCCACCGGAGGCGAAGGCCAGGCTCACCCCCGCCAGGGTGGCGAAGAGCGCGGCCGAGTGGCCGGCGAACAGGGTCCAGGACAGGTTCGCCTCGCCCGTCTGCTCGTCCCACGAGGGCAGCGTGTGCACGGCGACCATGCCGAACAGGGCCAAGCCGCGGGCGGCGTCGACGCCGGTGAGCCGGCGGGTCGTCCGGGGGGCCCCGGCGGCGTCGCGCCCGGGTCCTTCCGTCGGGACACCGGTGGCGGTGGCCGTCCCGGCCGGCGGCGTGCGTTCTGCGGACATGCGGTTCCCCCACGGATCGATCGGTTCGGGCACCCGTGCCGGTCCCGGCCCCGTCCGCGCCCCCCGGCACGGCGCCCGGCGCCCGCCCGCCCGTCGTGGACGACGGGCTCGCGGCGCACTGGTGCACGCCTGAGCTTACTAGAGCAAACGCGGAGCGGATCCCCGGCCGGGGAAAAACCCAGGACCCCCCGGCGAGGGGCACGTCAGGACTGCTCCTGGGAGCCCTCCTCGGCGGCGTTCAGCGCACGCTGGAGGATGCGGGCGTACGGCAGCCCGAAGTGGTCCACGCCGTCCCGGTACCGGATGCGGGCGCGCTCGAAGCCCTGCTCCTCGTACCAGTGGTGCCCGTCCCACGCCGCGGACACGGCGTCGAACTCTGCCTGCGGGTCGGTCCCGTCGTCCTCCGTGCCCACGTCCCAGCGCAGGCGCAGCTCCTGCAGCTGCTCGGAGGTGGGCTCCGCGGAGGGCCGGTCCGGGGCCTGTCCGCCGCCCATCATGATCGCGCCGCCGCCCGGGACGAGGTCCACGTGGTCCGCCAGCAGCTCCTGGCTGATGAACTGGGCCCCGCCGGAGTACCCGGTCAGCCAGGTGCGGGAGCGGTCGATGTCGTACTCGGGCTCGAGCCGCTCCTCGACGAGCGAGAGGAACCACTGCGCGTTGAGGTCCCGCTCCTCCCACCAGGTGATCTCCCCCGCACGATCGGGGGTCCGCGGGACCACCAGCAGCATGTTGTGCTCCCGCGCGACCTCCGCCAGGCAGGAAGCGGTGTACTGGGGGCTCTCGTACTCGAAGGCGCCGTCCCCGTGGAAGTGGTACACGACGCCCACCGGCCGGTCCCAGTCCAGGTCCTCGGCGAAGACGTGGTAGGAGCTGGTGATCCCGTCGTGCTCGTGCTCGAGCTGGAAGCGGTCCTCCCGCTCCTCCCCCGGGCCGAACACGCGCGCGTCCAGCACGGCCCCGTCCGTGGGCCCGCCGGGGCCGCGGGCCGTGACCCGGACGCCGTCGAGTCCGTAGCGGGCGCACGAGACCGTCTCGGGGGCCTCGGCCTCCGGGGTCTCCTCGTCCCGGCCGACCAGGAGCGCCACGGTCGTGACGAGCAGGAGCACCAGCGCCAGGGCGCCGGCCCCGAGCAGGCGCAGCCGCCGCCGGGCACCCCGGGACGTCGCACCGCGGTGGCGGTGCCGGTGCGGCAGCCAGGACCAGGGCCACCGGGGACCGCTCCGAGGGTGTTGTCGTGTCACCCGGTCATCTTACGAAGGAGTACCTGGGAGAACCCCGACGACGTGCCGTCAGCGGGGCAGCCCGACGAGCACCCGCCCGTCGCGCACTTCGGCCGGGTGCACCGGCAGGGCGGGGCCGTCCCCGGTGAGGCACAGCCCGGTCGCGAGGTCGTAGACCTCCTTGTGCAGCGGCGAGGCAACCGTGACGGCCGAGCCGCGGGAGCCGAGGATGCCTCGCGCCATGACGCAGGCCCCGGTGCGGGGATCGCGGTGGTCGGCCGCGAGCACCGTGGTGGCGTCCACCCGGTACAGCGCCACCTGGCGGCCCGCCACCCGGGCGGCCTCGCCCCACAGCGGCTCGAGGTCCGTCAGGGCGCACACGTCGTGCCACTCGGTGCCGGCGGCACGGCTCGCCGCGTCCACCGCGGTCACGGTCGTAGTCGCGGTCGTGGTCGGGGTGAGGGTCGTCATGAGGGGCCTCCTGCGGCTCGGCGGAACGTCGTGCTCGACGTTAGGCGGGGCGGATGACGGGTGCGCTCCAGGGCCGTTTCGCCCCGGTCAAAGCCCGCTCACACGGAGCCGGGGCCCCGGTGAGGGAAGCGAAAAGCGACCGGAACGGCGGGGCAACGGCGGGGCAATCCCGTCTCCCTAGAGTCGGGGGCAACGCCCCAGCCGCCCGCCAGCTCCCGGAGGTCCCCGTGCCGCGCTCCCCCTTCTCCCCGCAGTCCCCCCAGCACGTCGTCGTGGTCGGCGGCGGCCCCGCCGCCCACCGCTTCGCGGAGGCGGTGCTGTCCGCGGAGGACCACCACGTGCGCCTCACCGTGTTCGCCGACGAGCCGTGGGTCCCCTACGACCGCGTCCAGCTGTCCAAGGCGCTGACGGGCCCCGCGGGCGCGGTCGACCTCACCCTGGGCGGGGGCACGGTGTGGCAGGACCCGCGGGTGGACCTGCGCCAGGGCGTGAAGGCCCGGGAGATCGACCCCGCGGCCCGCACGGTCGCCGCGGCGGACGGGACCGTGACCGGCTACGACGAGCTCGTCCTCGCCACCGGCTCCGACGCCGCGCGCCTGGACGTCCCCGGCGCCCACCACGCCTTCGTCTACCGCACCCTCGACGACGTCGCGGCCATCCGCGCCGAGGTCGAGCGGCTGCGCGCCCGCTACGGGCGCACCCCGCGCGGCGTGGTCATCGGCGGTGGTCTGCTGGGCCTCGAGGCCGCGGGCGGGCTCCAGGAGCTCGGCGCGGAGGCCACGGTGGTGCACTCCCGCAAGTGGCTGATGAACGCGCAGCTCGACGAGGGCGCCGGCCGCTCCCTCAACGCCCTCATCACCGCGCGCGGCGTGCGCCTGCACCTGGGCGAGCGCCCCTCCGGCGTGGGGCTGCGCAAGTCCGACGGCGAGGTGTGCGCCGTCGAGTTCCGGGACTCCGCCGACCTCGAGGCGGACCTGGTCATCGTGGCCACCGGCATCCGGGCGCGGGACCGGCTGGCCTTCAACGCGGGCGTCGCGACGGCCCCGCGCGGCGGCGTGGTCATCGACGAGGCCTGCCGCACCTCCGCGGAGCACGTGTGGGCGATCGGCGAGGTCGCCTCCTGGAACGGGGAGTGCCTGGGGCTCGTGGCCCCCGCGAACACCATGGCGGAGATCGTCGCCGACCGGCTGGCCGGCGGGCGCTCCACGTTCGACGGCTTCGACACCGCGACCAAGCTCAAGCTCTCCGGCGTGGACGTGGCGTCCTTCGGCGACGCCTACGGCGAGACCGAGGACTGCCTCGAGGTCGTCTACGCGGACCCCGCCCGCGGGATGTACCAGAAGGTCGTGGTCACCCAGGACGCGCGGACCCTGCTGGGCGGGGTGTTCGTGGGGGACGCCGAGCCGTACAACGCCCTGCGCCCGCTGCTGGGCCGGGAGCTGCCCGGTGAGCCCGGCGCCTACCTCTCCGCCTCCGGCGTGGACGCCCCGGCCGGGGACCTGCCCGACGACGCCGTGATCTGCTCCTGCAACAACGTCACCACCGGGGCCGTGCGGGAGCAGATCTCCTGCGGCGTGCACGAGATCGGCGAGCTCAAGAAGTGCTCCCGGGCCGGCACGCAGTGCGGGTCCTGCGTCCCGATGCTCAAGAAGACCCTGGACCTGGAGCTGGCGAAGGCCGGCGTGGAGGTCTCCAGGGCGCTGTGCGAGCACTTCGAGCTCTCCCGCGCCGAGCTCTTCGAGGCCGTGCGCGCCCTGGACCTGTCCTCCTGGGACGAGGTCGTGGCCCGCTTCGGCACCGGCCTGGGCTGCGACATCTGCAAGCCCGTGGTCGCCTCCGTGCTCGCCTCTCAGCGGGACGAGTACGTGCTCGACTCCGGCCGGGGCGCCCTGCAGGACACCAACGACCGGGCGCTGGCCAACATGCAGAAGGACGGCACGTACTCCGTGGTCCCGCGCGTGCCCGCCGGGGAGATCACCCCGGAGAAGCTCATCGTGCTCGGCGAGGTGGCCCGGAAGTACGGGCTCTACACCAAGATCACCGGGGCCCTGCGCGTGGACATGTTCGGGGCCCGGCTCGAGCAGCTGCCGGAGATCTGGCGGGAGCTCGTGGACGCCGGCTTCGAGTCCGGGCAGGCCTACGGCAAGGCGCTGCGCAACGTGAAGTCCTGCGTGGGCTCCACGTGGTGCCGCTACGGGGTGCAGGACTCCGTGGGCATGGCCGTGCGGCTGGAGCTGCGCTACCGGGGGCTGCGCTCCCCCCACAAGTTCAAGATGGGCGTCTCGGGCTGCGCCCGCGAGTGCGCCGAGGCCCGCGGCAAGGACGTGGGCATCATCTCCACGACCGACGGCTGGAACCTCTACACCGGCGGCAACGGCGGCGCGAACCCCGCCCATGCCCAGCTGCTGGCCCAGGGCCTGGACGACGAGACCCTGGTCCGGTACATCGACCGGTACCTCATGTACTACATCCGCACCGCGGACCGGATGCAGCGCACGGCCCGGTGGCAGGAGGAGCTCGAGGGCGGGATCGACCACGCGCGCGCCGTCGTCGTCGAGGACTCCCTGGGCATCGGCGAGGAGCTCGAGGCCGCGATGGCCCGGCACGTGGACCGCTACGAGGACGAGTGGGCCGCGACGCTGAAGGACCCCGAGCGGCTGCGCCGCTTCCGCTCCTTCGTCAACGACGCCGCCCCGGACGACTCCCAGGACTACGTGCTCGAGCGCGGTCAGCGCCGCCCCGCGACCGACGCCGAGCGCGCCGCCGCCGAGGCCGGCGACGGCCCCGTGCTGCTGACCGGTCCGCGGATCCCGGTGCGCGAGGGCGCTGCGATCCCCGGAATCTGACGCGGCCCGGGACCGCCGACGGGATGCGCCCGGCTCGAGCTCCCGGCCGGGACCGGACCGGAGGGGCCCGCGGCGCCTGAGGTCACGTCAGGTGGAGCCGGCGGTGCCGGTGGAGCACGGTACGGCGGCCGGCGTCCCCGACGGCGTCGAGGACCCGCTCCAACGGCCCCCGGCCCAGCGCCCGGCGCCAGCCGACGGCCAGCAGGACCGCCGCCCCCAGGTGGGCGACGGACCAGAGGACGGGGAGGTCGTACCGGACCTCGACGGACAGCGCCACCAGGTGGGCGGTGTACACGCTCAGGGCCGTCGCGCCCACGGCCGACAGCCGCAGCAGCCACGCCCCGGACCTGCGGGAGACCAGCAGGCAGCCCGCCAGCACCAGCAGTGCCACGCCCAGGCCGGCGGCGATCGCCCACACCCCGTCGACGGGCCACGGGTCCGGGCCCCGCACCAGCACCTCGGCCAGCTCGTCCGCGCCCGTCCCGCCGGTCGTCGGCGCCCGGTCGTGACCGCCGACGACGTACGGTCCGAAGGGGTCGGCGGTCCGGGCGAGGACGACCAGGCCCGCCCCCGCCGCCAGCAGACGGATCTGGATCCCCGTGTCGCGCAGGTTGATCCGCCCCACCCCCAGCCCGACCAGCAGACAGCTCAGGTACGGCAGGGCCGGGTAGGTGCCGGTCACCAGCAGCCGGGAGACCGTCCCGCCCGGCTCCGCCGGCACGTCGGCGAACGCGGGGTGGGCGGAGGCGGGTGCCGGGAGGACGTCTGTCACGCCCTGCACCAGCAGCGGGCCCACCATCCAGAGCACCGCCGCGCAGACGAACAGCGCCGTCGCGGACAGGCGCAGGAACGGGACGGCCAGCACGAAGAGCACCCCGCAGCAGACCAGGAGGTCGTCCGCCGGGGCGTCCCCGGGCATCAGCGCCCCGATTCCCAGTCCCACCACGGCGATCAGCACCGCCCGCACGGCCAGCCCCACCCGATCGGCGGCCAGCCATCTGCCCTGGTGCGGGAACCGTCCCCCGGACCCGAGCGCCAGTCCCACCCCGGCCAGCAGGATGAACAGTGCCGCCGAGCTCTGCGAGAGGAGGGTGTGCGGCCAGGCCGGCGCCTGGGTCGGGGCGTGGTGGCCGGGCAGGACCTGCACCGCCATCAGCCCGATCAGCGCCAGCCCGCGGGCCGCGTCGAGGCCCGTCCACCATGCCGGGGACCTGCGGGCCCCGCCCGTGGCCGCGGCCGGGGCGAAACGCTCCGTTCCGGACGTCCACCTCATGACTCCCCCGTCCTCGCGGGCCCGCCCCGGCACTGCCAGGGCTCGGGCCGCATCCGAGGTCCCAGTGCTCCGGGACCTTTCCGGACCCAGGATCTCTGCCGCACGTGGCGCTCCCGTTGCGCACACCTCACGATTCCGTGAAGTCTGCAGGCCCCGCCGTGCCCGTCAGCGGGACGTCCGGCACGCCGCGGTTCCCCGCACCGCGTCCGTGGGGCAGGCGGTGCGGAATCGGAAACCTGGGGTAACACCGTGGTCACAGGACCGACCTACGCTCGGGGCATGACCGCCGCACCCACCGCCCCAGCACCCGGTGACCACGGCGCGCCCGGCGCGCTCGGCGCGCTCGGGGAACTGACCGGGTTCCGCGTCGGCGTGACGGCCCATCGCCGCGCCACGGACTTCATCGCCGCCCTGGAGCGCCGCGGCGCGCAGGTGGTGCACGCGCCCGCCCTGATGATCTCCCCCGTGGCCGAGGACACCCGGGTGGTCGAGGACACGCGCACGCTGCTCGCCCACCGGCCCGGGATCATCGTGGTGACCACCGCCTACGGGCTGCGCCGGTGGTTCGAGGCCGCGGACGCCGCGGGTCTCGGGGAGGACCTGCGGGACGCCTTCCGGGCCGCCCGGGTGCTCACCCGCGGGGCGAAGGCCCGGGGCCAGGTGCTCTCCCTGGAGCTCGAGGACGCGGAGGTCTCCGAGGACGAGCGGACCTCGTCGGTGGTCGACCGGCTCCTGGCCGACGGTGTGGCCGGCGCCCGCGTGGCCGTCCAGCTGCACGGGCTGACGGACCAGGTCCAGCTGGAGCGGCTCGTGGCCGCCGGGGCGCAGGTGGACACGGTCTCCCCCTACCGGTGGCTCTCCGCCGACGACGGCGAGCGCCTGCCCGGCCTGATCCGCGACGTGTGCGAGCGCCGCCTGGACGTGCTGACCTTCACCGCTGCCCCGGCCGTGGACTCCTTGTTCAGCACCGCCCAGGAGATGGGCCGCTACGAGGACCTCGTGGACGCCCTGCGCACGGACGTCACGGCCGCCGCGGTGGGACCCGTGTGCGCCGGGCCCCTGCTGGAGGTCGGGGTGGAGCCGCTCGTGCCGGAGCGCTACCGGCTGGGGGCCCTGGTCCGGGCGGTGTGCACCCACGCGGTCGAGGAGCGCACCCTGGTGGTGCCCACTCGGCACGGGACGCTGCGGCTGATGAGCACCGGCGCCGCTCTGGAGGGCGTGTTCGTCCCGCTCTCCGACGCCCAGGTCGCGGTGCTGCGGGCGCTCGCGGCGCACCCCGGGGCGGTGGTCTCCCGGGGGCAGCTGCTGTCCGCGGTGCCGGGCCTGGAGACCGAGCACGCCCTGGAGATGGTGATCTCCCGGCTGCGCCGGATCCTGCCCGCTCCCCTGGTCGCCACCGTGATCAAGCGCGGCTACCGGCTGGACCCCTGAGCCACGGCCCGGCGGACCGGCCGGACCACCGCGTTCATGGCCCGCTCCAGCGGGCCCCGCCCGAAGGCCCGCTGCCAGGCGAGGGCGAACAGCACGGAGAGCACCAGGCTCGCGATCAGCCAGAGCAGGGGCGCGGTGTGGAAGAGCTCGAAGGACAGGAACACGAGGTGCGCCGTGTACAGGGTGAGGCTCATGGCGCCCACGGCCGTCACGGGCAGCAGCCAGGCGCTGTGCCGGCGGGCCAGGAGCAGGCAGGTGCCGACGACGGCCAGGCTCACCCCGAGGCTCCACGCCACGGAGAACGGGGTGTTGACGTCCGGGGTGGTGAGCACGAGCCACCACGGCGTGGTCGTCGGCAGCGTGTCCTCGGGGCCGTAGGTCAGCAGGCTCTCGAGCTGCGCCACGGTGAGGTCCGGGTCGCTGAACAGCAGCTTCGTGTAGACGTCCCCGGCGTAGAGCAGCTGCCGCGAGACCAGCTTTGCGGTCACCGCCAGGACCGTGCCCACCACGACCAGCCGGACCTGGACCTCCCGGCGGCGGAGGTTGAGCCGGCCGATGGCCAGGCCCGCCAGCAGGTAGGCCAGGTACGGCAGGGCGGGATAGGTCCCCGTCAGGAGCAGCTGGCCGAGCACCGCGAGCGGCTCGGTGACCAGGGTGACGAAGGTCGGGTTGTAGGAGGAGAAGCCCGGCAGCGCGTCCCCGGCGAAGTGGAGCAGCAGCGGGCCGGCCACCAGGGCGGCGCCCGCGCCGAGGAACAGGGCCCGCGGCCCGAGCCCCAGGAAGGGCAGGGCGAGCAGGAAGTACGCGGCGAAGTAGATCAGGATGTTGTAGGCCGGGGGCTCCGGCGGCATGAGGTGGCCGATGACCAGCCCCAGGATCAGCAGCAGCAGCGCGCGCACCGCGATGCCGGCCCGGGCGGCCGTCATCGCGCGGCCGCGGAGCGGGCGGCGCCCGCCGGAGGTGAGCGCCAGCCCCGTGCCGGCCAGCAGGGCGAACAGAGCCGGGGAGTCGCCGGGGAACAGGATCCACGTCACCGTGGGCCGGCCCGTGGCGGCGTAGGACACGGGCAGGATGTGCACGCACATGATGGCCACGAGCGCCAGCCCGCGGGCCGCGTCGAGGCCCACCAGGCGCCTCGAGGGCCGCCGTGCGGTGCCGCGGGACGCGGCCGCCGCGGGCCGGTGCTCGGTGGGGCGCTCCCTCATGGGTGGTCGTCCTGTTCGTCGGTGCAGGCCCGCGCGGGCGGGCGGCGGGCGCGACCATCTTCGCACCCCGGGGCACCCCGACCAATCGTGACGGGCCGGTGACCCTGTCCACCCTTGTGCGAGAGCACACGCCGGTGCGGTGGCCTCCGGCGGCACGGGGACCCCTCACGCCGCGGCGACGTGCTCCTCGACGAGCCGGCGCACCGTGTCCGCGCAGCCCCCGCAGCCGGTCGAGGCGCGGGTGGCGCAGCTGACCTCCTCGAGGGTGGCGGCGCCCTGCCCCACGGCGTCGGTGATCCGGCCCATCGTGACGCCGGCGCAGTGGCAGACCGTGGACTCGGGCGTCAGCCGGGTCTCCTGCTGCGCCCCGGCGTCCGGGCCGTCGAGGCGCAGCAGGACGCCGGGGTCCTCGGGCACGGGCTCGCCGCGGTCGTGGAGGAGCCCGATCTCGGCGGCGGCGCGGGGCAGGCCGAGCACGATGTAGCCCTCGAGCGTGCGGTCGGGGCGCAGCACGAGCTGGGCGTAGGTCCCGGCCGAACCGTCCGCCCACTGCACCACGGTCCCGCCGTCCGGGCGGGGCTCCCAGGGCAGGCCCCCGACCGTCCCGGCGCAGGCGAGCTCCACCTGGTGGGCCTTGAGCCGCACCGCGCCGGCGGGACCGGTGGTGAGGGGGGCGAGCACGGCCGTCCCGCCCTCGGCCACGGCGTCCAGTTCGGCCCGGATCCGGGCGGCCAGCCACTCGGCCTGCCGCCAGCCGGGACCGATCAGGCCGGACGGGCCCATGCCGTCCCGGCCGGGGCAGACCCGGCAGGACGGGTCCTTGCACAGCACCTCGGCGCAGTCCCCCACCGCGAAGACCCGCTGCTCCACGTCGGCCTCGAGCTCGTGGTTGACCACGATCCCGCGGGCCGTGCGCAGCCCGGCGCCCTCGGCGAGCTCCGTGCGCGCCGTGACGCCGATCGACAGCAGCAGCAGCTCGCCCGGCAGGGTCCGGCCGTCCTCGAGCACGAGCCCCCGGAAGGCCCGGTCCTCGTCGAGGGAGACCTCGCGCGCCTGCGCGCCGGAGACCACCTCCACGCCGGCGTCGGCGAGCGCGCGGCCCAGCAGCGCGCCGCCGGGGGCGTCGAGGGAGCGGGTCAGCACCCACGCCGCGTGGTGGACCACGGTGACCGGGCACCCGGCCTCGCTCGCCGCGAGCGCGGCCTCGAGCCCGAGCACGCCGCCGCCCAGGACCACCACGCGGCCCCGCCGTTCGACGACGGCGCGCACGGCCCGGGCGTCGCGCAGGTCGCGCAGCGCCGTGACCCGGGCGGGCAGGTGCTCGTAGGCGCCGGGGTCCGGGTTGATCCCGCGCAGCACGGGCAGGTTCGGGCGGGCCCCGGTGGCCAGGACCAGGCGGTCGTAGCGGAGCTCCCGGGTCTCCCCCGTCGGCCCGTCGGTGAGCCGCAGGACCCGGCGGGAGCGGTCGATCCGGGTGACCTGCGTGCCGAGCAGCACGTCGATCCCGGAGCGGGCCAGGAGTTCGGGGTCGGCCAGGGCCATCGTGGCGCGCTCGGTGCGGCCCATGGCGTGCTCGCCGATGAGCACCCGGTTGTAGGCGGGGTCGGTCTCCCCGCCGATCACGGTGAGGCGGATCGTGCCCGCGGCGGCGAGGTCGGCGACGTCGTCGACGAAGCGGGCGGCCACGGGGCCGAAGCCGATGACGACGACGTGCTCGCCGGGCCGCATCGGGGTGCCGTGGGCACGGGTGGGGCGGTGCACGGTCATCGGGTCGTCTCCTCGGCGTCGATCGCCCGGACGGTCACGGAGCCGGCCTTGAACTCGGGCATGGCCGAGACCGGGTCCACGGCCGTCGAGGAGACGAGCCGGTTGGCGGTCTGGGTCCCGGCGTAGTGGAAGGGCAGGAACACCGTGTCCGGGCGGATGTCGGTGCTCAGTTCGGCGCGGGCCACGGCCCGGCCGCGGGCGCTGGTCAGCTCCACCGCGGCGCCGTCGCAGATCCCGTGGGCGGCGGCGGTCGCGGGGTGGATCTGCAGCCGCGCCGCGGGGCGGGCCGCGTGCAGCGAGGGCACGCGGCGGGTCTGGTTGCCGGACTGGTAGTGCTCCAGGTAGCGGCCGGTGGTCAGGGTGAGGGTCCCCGCGGTGTGCAGGGGCTCCCGCCGGTGCCCGTGCGGGCTCGGGTCCACGGCCCGGCCGGCGGCGCGCGGGCGGACCGGGACGAGCACGGCCCGTCCGTCCGGGTGGCCGAAGCGGTCGAGGAAGACCCGCGGCGTGCCCGCGGACGCCCCGGCGGGGTGCGGCCACCAGCAGGCCTCGCCCGCGTCCAGGGCGGCCCAGCCGATCCCCGAGTAGTCGGCCTTCCCGCCGGCCGAGGCCCGGCGCAGCTCCTCGAACACCTCCTCCGGGTCGGGGCTGAACGTGCCGGGGGCCTCGAGCCGCCGGGCGAGCTCGGCCATGATCCACAGCTCGTCCCGCGCCCCGGGCGGCGGGTCGAGCGCGCGGCGGCGGCGCAGCACCCGGCCCTCGAGGTTGGTCATGGTGCCCTCCTCCTCGGCCCACTGCAGCACCGGCAGGACGAGGTCGGCGAACTCGGCGGTCTCGGAGAAGAAGAAGTCGCAGACCACCAGGAAGTCCAGGGCCTGCAGCCCGCGGACCACGGCGTCGGTGTCCGGGGCGCCGATCACCACGTTGGAGCCGTTGACCCACAGGCAGCGGACGCCGCCGGTGGTGCCGAGGGTGGTCAGCATCTCCGCGGCCGGGATCCCGGGGCCGGGCAGCCCGGCGGGGTCCACGCCCCACACCCCGGCCACGTGCGCGCGGGCGGCGGGGTCCGTGATGCTGCGGTAGCCGGGCAGCTGGTCGGCCTTCTGGCCGTGCTCCCGGCCGCCCTGCCCGTTGCCCTGCCCGGTGAGGGTGCCCCAGCCGGAGCCCTCGCGCCCGGGCAGGCCGAGGAGCAGGGCCAGGTTGATCGCGGCGGTCGCGGTGTCGGTGCCGTCGACGTGCTGCTCCACCCCGCGCCCGGTCAGCACGTAGGTCCCCTTCCGTGCCCGGGCCAGCAGGCGGGCGGCCCGGCGGATCCGCTCCGCCGGGACGCCGGTGACCTGCTCGACCCGCTCGGGCCACCACGCGCTGACGCTCGTCGTGAAGGCCTCCGAGCCGGTGGTGCGCCGCTCGAGGTACTCCCGGTCGGCGAGGCCCTCGTGCAGGACCACGTGGGCCAGCCCCAGCAGCAGCACGAGGTCGGAGCCGGGGGTGGGCTGCAGGTGCAGTCCGCCGTCGTCGTCGGTCATCCGGGCCGTGGCGGAACGGCGGGGGTCGACGACGACGAGGCCCCCGTGCTGGCGGGCGTGCTGCAGGTGCTGGACGAACGGGGGCATGGTCTCGGCGGGGTTCGTGCCCAGCAGCAGGACGGTGTGGGCGTCGTCGAGGTCGGTCACGGGGAACGGCAGGCCCCGGTCCATCCCCAGCGACCGGTTGGCGGCGGCCGCGGCGGAGGACATGCAGAACCGGCCGTTGTAGTCGATCCGCGAGGTCCGCAGGGCCACCCGCGCGAACTTCCCCAGCTGGTAGGCCTTCTCGTTGGTCAGCGACCCGCCGCCGAAGATCCCCACCCCGTCCCGGCCGTGCCGCTCCTGGGCGGCCCGGAGCTCCGCGGCCATCCGGTCCAGGGCCGCGGCCCAGGACACCTCCTGGAAGACGCCGTCCGCCCCGCGCAGCAGCGGTGCGGTGAGCCGTGCGGGGTCGGCGAGCAGCTCCGCCGACGTCCAGCCCTTCCGGCACATCCCGCCCCGGTTGGTGGGGAACTGCCGGGCGGCGACCTCCGGGTAGCCCTGCGCCGCGGCGGCCGCCGAACCGGTGTCCAGGGTCATGGCGCACTGGAGGGCGCAGTACGGGCAGTGGGTGGCCGTGGTGCTCATGCGGGCGGTTCCTCCTGGGGTCGGCGGGACGGGGCGGGGCTGCGGGCTCAGATGTGGCTGTCGCCCATCTCCGTGCCCCGGCGGAGGTAGCAGCACCAGGTGACCGCGAGCGCCACCACGTAGAAGGCCACGAAGCCGTAGAACGCCGCGCTGTAGGCCCCGGTGGTGCTGTTCGAGAGGTTCAGCGCCTGCGGGATCAGGAAGCCGCCGTACGCGCCGACCGCACCGATCAGCCCGAGGGCGGCCGAGGCCTTGCGCTCGGTGGAGACCGCCGCGTCCTGCTGCTGCCGCAGTCCCAGCACCCGGTAGATCGAGGGGATCATCCGGTAGGTGGAGCCGTTGCCCATGCCCGCCGCGGTGAACAGCAGCAGGAACAGGCCGAGGAACAGCCAGAAGTTGGCCAGCGGCAGGGTGAGCACCACGGCGAGCGCGAGCAGCGCCATCACGGCGAACACGGCGACCGTCATGGGGGCGCCGCCGAAGCGGTCCGCGAGCCGGCCGCCGTAGGGGCGGGAGACCGAGCCGACCAGGGGGCCGAGGAACGCCAGGGACAGCGCCGCGGCGCCCACGCCGAAGGACGAGAACTCCGGGAAGGTGTCGGCGATCAGCTTGGGGAACACGCTGGAGAAGCCGATGAAGGAGCCGAAGGTGCCCACGTAGAGGAAGGACATGATCCAGAAGTGCGGCTCCCGGACCGTGGCCAGGGACCCCGCGACGTCCCCCTTGGCGTGGGAGAGGTTGTGCATGTGCTTCCGGGCGCCCCACGCCGCGAGCAGGATGAACGGCACCCAGATCCACCCGGCCAGCGGGAGGTCCAGGGCCCCGGCCGCGAGAACGGTGACCGCGATCGGGACGAGCAGCTGGGCCACGGCCGTGCCGAGGTTGCCGCCGGCGGCGTTGAGCCCCAGCGCCCACCCCTTCTCCCGCACGGGGTAGAAGAAGGTGATGTTGGCCATCGAGGAGGCGAAGTTGCCGCCGCCGAAGCCGGCCGTGGCCGCCAGGAGCAGCATGACCGCGAACGGCGTCTCCGGGTTGCCGACAGCCAGGGCCAGGCCCACCGTGGGGACCAGCAGCAGCAGGGCCGAGACGATGGTCCAGTTCCGGCCGCCGAACCGGCCCACCATGAACGTGTACGGGATGCGCAGCGTGGCGCCCACCAGGGACG
The DNA here is from genome assembly GCF_002287015.1 of Kocuria sp. WN036. NCBI lineage: Bacteria > Bacillati > Actinomycetota > Actinomycetes > Micrococcales > Micrococcaceae > Kocuria > Kocuria sp. WN036. The sequence continues at coordinate 10,097 of NZ_NSKF01000022.1, read as the reverse complement.
GGATGGAGATCAGCCAGAAGATCTGGGAGTCGCTGAAGGCGAAGCCCGCCGCCGGCAGGTAGATCACCGTGATGGCCCACAGCTGCCAGACGGCGAAGCCGAGGAACTCCGCGAAGACGGACCACTTGAGGTTGGTGCGCGCGATCGGGCGGCCGGTGGACTCCCAGAAGTCGGGGTCCTCGGGGCGGTAGCCGTCCAGCCAGCGGCCGGGCCGCTCCCGCAGGGCGAGCGGCGGGGGCGCCGGGGTGCCGGTTGCCGTGGTGGCCGGGTCGGGATGCAGTTCTGAGCTCACGGGTGACCTCCTGGGCGAGCGGGGCGGAGCACGGCGACGGCGGCGTGCGGTGCTCCCACGCTACGAACCCCGTGTTTCGGTCCCCGACGGCGGGAGTAACACCTCGATGCACTTCCACTCACAGCACCGGGACGCCCGTGTGAGGTCCCCGGGCGCCCTCATGCGCCCCGTGCCACGCCGAGTCCCCAGCCCCCGGCCCTCTCACGCACCGAGTCCCCCATGTGTGCGCGTTTCCCCAGGATCGAACTGGGGATCTGCGCACGCATGGGGGACTCGACGGTCACGGCTGGGCCGCGGGGCCGGCGCCGCGAGGGGCCGGGGTCACAGGTCAGCGGGCGGCGACGCTCCCGGCGATGCGCTTCGAGGTGCGGGCCACCAGCTTCTCGAGCGGGCCCTGGCCCACGGCGCGCTGCCACGCGACGGCCAGGAGGCCGAACACGGCAACCTGCATCCAGAACCAGAACCCGGGGTGCAGCTCGTAGACCCCGGTGCCGAGGAACAGCAGGTGCAGGGTGTAGAGCGTGAACGTCATGGACCCGGCGGCCGCCAGCGGCGTGAGCGCCTTGCCGATGAGCCGGGCCAGGAGCAGGAACGCTCCGAGGGCGAACGCGGCCATGCCGAGGCTCAGGAGCAGCGCCACGGGCGTGTTGCTGTGCGGGGCGGGCACCATGAGCCACCACAGGGTGGTGGTCGGCAGGGACGGGTCCGGGCCGAAGACGAGGATCTCGTCGATCTGCTCCTCGGTCAGCCACGGGGTGGCCTCCCAGATCCGGTCGTAGACGCCGAGGGCCAGCAGCGCCCCCATGGACACCGTCCAGGAGAGCAGGGCCAGCGCCGCGCCGGCGCCCACGAGCCACAGCTGCACCCGCCGGCTCGTGAGGTTCATCCGGCCCAGGGCGATCCCCGCGCACAGGTAGGCCATGTACGGCAGCGCCGGGTAGGTGCCCGTCAGCAGCAGCTGGGAGAGCACGGTGACCGGGTCGGTGACCAGGTTCCACAGGGTGGGGTTGCCGTACACGTGGGCGGGCAGGACGTCCACGGCCCACTGCATGAGGAACGGGGCCAGCGCGGTGAACGCCGCCGCGCTGATCAGCAGGTGCCGGATGCGCAGGCCCAGGAACGGGATGGCGAGCAGGAAGAACATCCCGTAGTAGATGAGGATGTTGTCCACCGGCAGGGCCACGAAGCCCACGAGGAACCCGACGAGGGCGATCACCGCGGCGCGGCCCACCAGTCCCGCCCGGTCTCCGGCCAGCCGCCGGCCCGTGTGCGGGGTGCGCCCGCCGGAGAGGAAGGCGAGGCTCACCCCGGCGAGGGTCGCGAAGAGGGCGGCCGAGTGCCCGGCGAACAGGGACCAGCTCAGGGAGGCGCGCTCGTTCTCCGCGTCCCAGAACGGCAGGGTGTGCACGGCGACCATCCCGAGCAGGGCGAAGCCGCGGGCGGCGTCCACGCCGACCAGCCGCCGCCGGGTGCGCCGCCCGGAGGCGCCGGGGACGTTGAGCACCGCGGTGCCCCCGCCGCGCGTGGCGGCCGCGTGCTCAGCGCTCACGGGTGGCACCTCCGGCGGGAAGGGCCTCGGCGTGCAGCGGGCGGATCGGGTTGCCGCCCCAGGTGCTGCCGGCGGGCACGGTCTCCTGGGCCATGACCAGGGAGCCGGGGCCCACCGTGGCGCCGGCCTCCACGGTGCTGCCGGGCAGGACGAAGCTGTTGGGCCCCAGGGTGGAGCCCGCCTCCATCGACACCGGCTGCAGCCGCATGATGCGGTCGTGGAACAGGTGGGTCTGGAGCACGGTCCCGCGGTTGACGGACACGCCGCGGCCCAGGTGCACCAGGTCGAACTCGGGCAGCCACCAGGTCTCGCACCACACGCCGCGCTCGATCTTCGCGCCCATGAGCCGGGCCCAGGCGTTGAACACCGGGGAGCCGACGGCCAGCCGGATCAGGCCGGGCACGGCCAGGGACTCCGCGAAGGTGTCGGCGAGCTCGTTGCGCCACACGAAGGAGCTGAACAGCGGGCGCTCGCCCTCGCGGAAGCGGCCCATGAGGGCCCACTTGACCAGCACGGGGATGAGGGCGGCCACCACGCCGGCGGCGAGCACCACGGGCGTGGCCCACAGCAGCGCCGAGACGATGCCGTCGAGGCCTCCCCCGGCCCGCATGTACACGGTGGTGAGCACGAAGACGATCGCCAGGTCGATCCACGCGGTGACCATGAAGGGCACGGCGCGCAGGGACTCGACGAGCGTGCGGGCCACGACCAGGCGCCGGCGGGGCCGGTAGGTGACGGCCTCGTCCGCGGTGTCGGTGACGCGGCTGATCGGCTCCGGCAGCCGGCCCAGCCAGGAGGTGCCGCGCTCGGCGTCGGCCGGGGCGGAGGAGAGCACGGCGACCAGGGAGTCGTCGGGGACGTCCCGGTCCGGGCCCACGATCGCGGAGTTGCCCACGAAGGAGCGTTCCCCCACGGTCGAGGGGCCCACGTGGATCCAGCCGAAGCCGGTCCGGGCGGAGCTGACCATCGAGTGGTCGGCCATGAAGGAGCCGGACTCGAAGGTGGTGAGGTGCGGCAGGGTCTCCACGGTGGAGATCTCCACTTGGCTGCCCACCCGGGCGCCCAGCAGCCGCAGGAAGAACGGCGTGGCGATCGAGGCGTAGACCGGGTAGGTGGAGACGAGGCTCTTCTGCAGCAGCACGCTTGTGAGCCACACGGCCCAGCCCACGGTCCCGTCGGCGGGGTGGTGTCCGGGACGGATCAGCAGGGCGAGCGCGCGCACGACCAGCACGAGCAGGGCGAGGTAGACGAGGACCGTGAGCACGGCGAAGACGGGCACCCACAGGGCCATGACGGGGAAGACCAGCTCGTAGAGCTCGAGCCCGCGCACCTGGGTGAAGACGATCAGCGCGCCGGGGACCACGGCCAGCACGGGCAGGATGCCGACCGTGCCGAGGCCCAGGGCGTACAGCAGCCCGGTGAGGAACCGGTTGCTGCGGCCGGGGGCCCACTCGAGCCAGGACTCCCCGGCGGGGCCGAGGTCCACGAGCGGGGAGCCGCCCTGCAGGCGGCCGGCGGGGACGGTGCCGGTGACGTGGGAGCCGGGGTCGACCTCCGCGCCGGCCTCGACCACCGCGCCCGGGCTCAGGAGCGTGCGGGTGCCGACCCGGGCGTTCTCGCCCACGGTCACGCCGCCGAGGTGGAAGACATCGCCCTCGAGCCAGTAGCCGGAGAGGTCGACCTCGTGCTCGATCGCGGCGCCGTCGCCGATGCGGGCCATGCCGCTGACGGGGGGCATCGTGTCGAGGTGGGCGTGGCGGCCCACCCGGTTGCCGAGCAGGCGGAAGAACAGCACCATCACGGGGGCGCCCATGAGGGGCTCGAACTTGTTGAAGATCAGCACCCGCTCGGCCATCCAGACCCGCAGGTGGGTCCAGGAGCCGCGGGCGTGGGCGCCGGGGCGCAGCCGGAAGGTCAGCAGCCGGATGAACAGCGCGGTGAGCACCAGCCGGCCGGGCAGCGCGAAGAGCACGAGCCAGCCGAGAACCAGGGGCAGCAGCGGCGGGTTCGGGACCCAGCCCGCACCGAGCACGTTGAAGAGCAGCCACACGACGATCGAGGCGCCCAGGACGTAGCGCAGCCCCGAGACGGCGTAGAGGGCCGTGAGGAAGGGGACCTGCACGAGGCCGTTCCAGCGGGGGACGTCCGCCACCCGGCGCTCGCGCGCGGCGTCCTGGGCGACGACGTCGACGGGCGCCAGCGTGGTCAGGTACTCGTGCATGCCGGCGAGCGTGGGGTGCCGGTAGATCTCGGCGATCGCGGCGTCCGGGTACGTGCGGCGGATCTCGGAGACGAGCTTGGCCACCGCCACGGACGTGCCGCCGAGGACGAAGAAGTCGCTGTCCTCGTCGATGGGCAGGGGGCCGAGCTGGTCCGCCCACAGGGCGGCGAGCCACTCGAGCTCGGCGTCGATCTGCGAGGCCGCCGCGGCGGTGCCGGCGGAGGGCAGCGGCCAGGGCAGGGCCTTGCGGTCCACCTTGCCGGAGGTCTTCAGGGGCAGCTCGTCCATCAGGGTCAGCGCGGGCACCATCTGGCCCGGCAGCCGGTCGGCGAGCAGACGGCGGGCGTCGGCGAGGTCCACCGAGCCCGGGGCCTCGGCCACGAGGTAGCCCACGAGGACCTGGTTGCCGGCCGGGGTGGTGTGCACGGCGGCGGCGCCGGCCTGCACGCCGGGCAGCCGCGACATCTGCTCGTCGATCTCGCCCATCTCCACGCGCCGGCCGGAGATCTTGACCTGGTCGTCGGCGCGGCCCACGAAGACGATGCCCTCGGGGTCGGCGCGCACGAGGTCCCCGGAGCGGTAGGCCCGCTCCCAGCCCAGGGTGTCCATGGGCGCGAACTTCTCGGCGTCCTTGGCGGGGTCCAGGTAGCGGCCCAGCCCCACGCCGCCGATGATCAGCTCGCCCTCCTCGCCCCACCGGACGGGGTTGCCGGAGGTGTCGACGATCGCCAGCTCCCACCCGGGCAGCGGCAGGCCGATGCGCACCGGCGGCTCGCCGGTGAGCACGGCGCCGGTCGCGATGACCGTGGCCTCGGTGGGGCCGTAGGTGTTCCAGACCTCGCGGCCGGGGTGCACCAGGCGGGCGGCGAGCTCGTTCGGGCACGCCTCCCCGCCGAAGATGAGCAGGCGGATGCGGCTCAGCGCCTCGGCCGGCCACATCGAAGCGAGCGTCGGCACCGTGGAGACGGCGGTGATGTCCCGCTCGACGAGCCACGGGCCGAGGTCGGTGCCCGAGCGCACCACGGCGCGGGGGGCGGGGACCAGGGCGGCGCCGGAGCGCCAGGCCAGCCACATCTCCTCGCACGAGGCGTCGAAGGCCACGGAGAGCCCCGCCATCACGCGGTCGCCCGGGCCCAGGGGGCGCCTGGGCAGGTAGAGCTCGGCCTCGGCGTCCACGAGGGCGGCGGCCGAGAGATGGCTGATCGCCACGCCCTTGGGCTTGCCGGTGGACCCGGAGGTGAAGATGATCCAGGCGTCGTCGCCCGTGCCGGGCTGCTGGCAGTCGGCGCCCGCGCGGACGCCGGTGCGGGGCCGGAGGGACAGGTCCGCGCCGTAGACGGCGCACACCGAGGCCTCCTCCCAGACCGTGTTCGCCCGCTCGTCCGGGTCGTCGAAGTCGACGGGGACGTAGGCGGCGCCGGCGAAGATCGTGCCGAGGACGGCCACGTAGAGGTCCACGGTCCCGGAGGGGACGCGGATGCCCACGCGGTCCCCGCGGCCGATGTCGAGGTCCCACAGGCGCTGGGCCTGGGCCTCGACGCGCTCGAGGAACTCGGCGTAGCTGAGCACGGTGGTCCCGTCGTCGAGGGCCACCGCGTCCGGGTGGCGCGAGACGGTGTCCATGACGATGTCCACGAGCGTGCGCGGGGCCGGCGCGGGCGAGACGGGGAAGACGGCCCGGCCCGGGACCTGCGGCATGGGCTGCGTGTGCAGGGCGCGGTCGAGGACCTCGCCGTCCTCCATCGGGTCCTGCTCCGGGTAGCGGTCCTCGAGCAGGTGCCGACCGCCTCCCTGGCGTGTCGAGCCGCTGCGCGTGGTTGGGCGCACTGTCATTGAATCCCCCATCGACTTCACTGCCGCTGCGGATCTGCACAGCGGCCGGTGCCGACAGGAAGGACGGGCCCAGGGACCGGACGGACCGGACGGAAGGCACCCGGGAGCACGCGCGCCGGATCAGCGCGGTGCCGTGAGTGAGTGTTCGGCCGTGATGCCCCCGCATCGGCCTTCCCCCTGAGCCGGCTCCCCTGCCAGCTTTGCTTACTGCACCGTACGGTCGGTGCTATTGCATATGCAAGCCGAACGGGGTGTCGCGGCGCCGTCCCGGAGCCCCCGCCTCGGCCACTGCGCCGCGCCATTCCGCCGATCTCCCACTGACCTGGGATGACGACGAGAGATCAGTCACGTCCGTCTGCCGCGGGCCCCCTCGGTGGCTCTGCCGAGGGGGCGGGCGAGAGCTCCGCCGAGCGCTCTTCCGGGGACTCCCCCGCGGTCATCGCGGCGTCGAGGACCCGGGCCTCGGGCAGCTCGAAGTGGTCCACGCCCTCGCGGTAGCGCACGCTGGTCCGCGCCCAGCCGGCGTCCTCGTACCAGGCGTGCCCGGCGGCCGCCGCGGAGAGCGCGTCGAACGGGGCGTAGGGGTCCGTGCCGTCGTCCTCGAGGCCTACGTCCCAGTGCAGGACGACCTGCTCGAGCTGCTCCTGAGTCGGCTCCGAGGTCCCGGTGGACGGCGCCCCGCCGCCGCCGGAGAGCACCGCGCCGCCGCCGCGCAGGAAGTCCGCGCGGTCGGCCAGCAGCTCGTAGCTGATGAACTCGGCGCCCCCGGAGTAGCCGTGCAGCCACATGCGGGAGCGGTCGAGGTCGTACTCGGCGAAGATCCGCTGCTCGGCCAGGGCCAGGAACCACTCGGCGTTGCCGTCGAGGTCCTCCCACCAGGTGGGCTCGCCCTGCCGGTCCGGGGTGCGGGGGGCCACGAGCACCGCGTTGTGCGAGCGCGCCACCTCCGCGAGGCAGGAGACCTTGTGCCCCGGGTGCTCGTACTCGTAGGCCCCGTCCCCGTGCAGGCGGAAGACCACACCCACGGGCTCGCTCCAGTCGATGCCGTCGGCGAAGACGTGGTAGCTGCTCGTCGTGCCGTCGTGCTCGAAGGCGACGTCGAGCCGGTCCGCGGTCCCCTCCGCCCAGCGCAGTCCGCCGGAGAGCACCGGGCCGGTGCTGAGCGGGCGGGCTCCGCCGCGCGGGGCGGTGCTCACGTCCTCGAGGCCGTAGGGGGCGCAGGAGACCTGCTCGTCCGGCCCCGGGGCCGTCGTCCACGCCCACCGGGCGGCGAGCGTCGCGGCGACCAGGGCCAGGAGGGCGCCGGTGAGAATGGCCACATCCACGATCCGGCGGGATCCGCGGCGCGGCGCGGCCTGGCCCGGATCCGGATGCGTTTTCACCCGTCCATCCTAGGGGCATGCACCGGCGGCGGCCTCCCGCCGAATTTCGGTTTCGCAATCGTTCCCCCATAATCGGCCAGGACCGTTCGGGGGGACGGCGCCCCCCACTTCCTCCTTCCGTGGTCCGTCCACCGCAGCAGAGGAGAAGATTCCGCGTGACCATCACCGCACGCTCGCAGGCCGAGCAGAGCGCTCCTGAGATCCAGGAGCAGCCGCCGGCCCAGGACAGGCTGCGCCGCAGCCTCAAGCCCCGTCACCTGACCATGATCGCGATGGGCGGGGCCATCGGCACCGGCCTGTTCGTGGCCTCGGGCAACACCATCGCCACCGCCGGGCCGGGAGGGGCGCTCCTGGCCTACGTGGTCATCGGCTTCATGGTCTTCCTGCTCATGCAGAGCCTCGGCGAGATGGCCACCTACCTGCCGGTCTCGGGCGCCTTCGAGGAGTACTCGACCCGCTTCGTGAGCCCGTCCTTCGGCTTCGCCATCGGTTGGAACTACTGGTACAACTGGGCGATCACCGTGGCCGCCGAGCTCGTGGCCGCCGCGCTGATCATGCGCTACTGGTTCCCCGACTCGCCCTCCTGGATCTGGTCCGGGGCCTTCCTGGCGATCCTGTTCGCCCTCAACGCCCTGAGCGCCCGGGCCTACGGCGAGAGCGAGTTCTGGTTCTCCCTCGTCAAGGTCGTCACGATCGTGCTCTTCCTAGGGCTCGGCATCCTGATGATCGTCGGCATCCTGGGCGGCGAGTCGCCCGGCTTCGAGAATTGGACCACCGGGGAGGCGCCCTTCGTGGGCGGCGGCCTCGGCATCCTGGCGATCTTCATGGTGGCCGGCTTCTCCTTCCAGGGCACCGAGCTCGTGGGCGTGGCCGCCGGTGAGGCGGAGAACCCCGAGAAGAACGTCCCGCGCGCCATCCGCACCGTGTTCGTGCGCATCCTGCTCTTCTACGTGGGCGCGATCACCGTGATCGGCTTCCTCATCCCCTACACCAGCCCGAACCTGCTCACGAACGGCGTCGAGGACATCTCGATCTCCCCGTTCACCCTGGTCTTCCAGAACGCGGGCGTGCTGGCGGCGGCCTCGGTGATGAACGCGGTGATCCTCACCGCCATCCTCTCGGCCGGCAACTCCGGGCTCTACGCCTCCACCCGCATGCTCTGGGCACTGGCCGACAGCGGCAAGGCCCCGCGCTTCCTGGCCAAGGTGAACCGCCGCGGCGTGCCCATGAACGCGCTCATCGCCACCACCCTGGTGGGCGGGGCGTCCTTCCTCACCACCTTCATCGGGGACGGGGACGCCTACGTGTGGCTGGTCAGCGCCTCGGGGCTGGCCGGGTTCATCGTGTGGATGGGCATCGCGTGGAGCCACTACCGCTTCCGCAAGGCGTACACCGTCCAGGGCCACGACCTGGCCGACCTCCCCTACCGGGCACGGTTCTTCCCGCTCGGGCCCCTGGTGGCGCTCGTGCTGTGCGCCGTGGTGATCCTCGGGCAGAACTACCAGGCCTTCATCGGCGACATGGACCTCATGGCCGCCCTGACCGCCTACATCGGCCTGCCGCTGTTCCTGGCCCTGTGGTTCGGGCACAAGCTGGTCACCGGCTCCAAGATGGTCCGCTACGAGGACGCCGACCTCACCCGCCCCCGCGACTGACCCTCGCCCCGCCCCACTTCCGCCGAGTCCCCCATGGCGTCGCAGTTCCCCCCGCTCGATCGAGGGGAACTGCGACATCATGGGGGACTCGACATTTCAGGAGGGCGAGCCAAGGGCTCAGGGCACTGAGCGGTAGCGAGCAACGACCACGTCCACCAGTTCGGCGGGGACCTCTCCCTCCGGCACGGCCAGGGGGTCGGAGTCCACGTCCGCGCCGGCCTTCCGGGAGAGGTCCAGGAAGTAGCCGGGCGCCAGGAGGTAGTTGGCGACGACGACGCGCCCCCCGTCCGCCAGGCCGGCCCGGGCGTCAGCCACCGCCTCGGCCACGCGCGGGCGCGCGGCGGCCAGGTAGGACACGGTCACGGGCCGGCCCAGCTCCTCGGCCAGCAGGTCCGCCACCGCGGCGCAGTCCACCACCGCGCGGCGGTCCGAAGACCCGGCGGTGGCGAGCACCACGGCGTCGTGCTCCGCCAGCGGGGCCCCGGCGGACGTGCAGGCCTCGTGCACCCGCCGGGCGAGCAGCCGGGCGAGCGCCCGGTCCGGGCCCAGGGCGGCCGAGACCCGGTGGAGGTCGTCGGCGGCGACCGCCTCGGCCACGTCCACGTAGACGTGGTAGCCGGCCGAGAGCAGCAGCGGCACCACCACCGCGGGGCGCCCGGCGTACTGCTCGGTGCGCTCGGCCAGGTCGGGGGTCTGCACGTCCACCCACGTGGGCACCACCTCGACGCCCGGCAGCTCGGCGGCCACGGCGTCCACGAGGCGCTGCACGGCGGTGCGCCCGGACGGAGAGCTGGTGCCGTGGGCGCAGGCGAGCAGGACGGGGGCGTCGGAGGTCGTCATGGATCCCAGCCTACGAAACACGGCCCGCAGCGGTCGCCGGCGTCACGCGACGTCACGGGGGCAACCGTGCTGTAACACGCGTGCCGCATCCTGGTAGTGGCGGCCGGCCCGCCACGACCCCCGCTCTCCCCCTGGAGGACCGCATGCTGTTGACCGCCGACCTCACCGGAGTCCCGGTGCTCGTCCTCGGCGCCCCGGACGACGCCCGCCGCGCCCGGCGCCGCTACGAGGCGGCCGGCGCCGCCGTCCGTGCCGTGGCCGAGCCCGCGCTGCTCGGCCCGGCGGACCTCGCGGGCGTCGCGCTCGCCGTGGTCGTGGGCCCGGC
>NZ_NSKF01000021.1:0-68009 GCF_002287015.1 Kocuria sp. WN036 | reverse complement strand
GGCCCCCGGCGGGACGACCGCTCCCGGGGCCGTCCTGTGGTCGGCGCTGGACCGCGCCGGCTACGCCTTCGAGGCGCTGGCCGCCCGCACCGGGACGGCCGCGGACGCCGCCGCCCCTGACGTTGCCGCCCCGGCCGGTGCCGTCCCCGCCGAGCTGGCGGCCCGGGCGCGGGCGGACGTCGAGGAGCTCCTGGGGTCCCCGTCCGCCCGGCGGGTGCTCGCGGCGGACCCGGGGCTGCCGGCGGGCGCCTACGTCCTGCCCGAGGACGTGCGGGAGCACCCCGGCCGGGTCGCGGACACGGCGGCGCGGGACGTGCAGGATGCCGCCGCGCACGTGCTGGCCCGCGGGGACGCCGGCGACCGGTGCTGGGCGCTCGTGGCGCTCGAGCGCGCGACCGGGCTGCGCGCCGCGCTCACGGGGGAGGTCGACGCCCTGCCCGGCGTGGTCCGGGACGACCCGCCGCGGTGACCTCCCGCCCGGTGGGGCGGCTCAGGCTCCCCGCAGCACGTCGACGCCCAGCTTGAGGATGAGCAGCGAGACCACGGTGAGGAACACCACCCGGATGAAGCGGCTGCCGCGGGCCACCGCGGTGCGCGCCCCGAGGTAGCCGCCCAGCATGTTGGACAGCCCCAGGACGAGACCCAGGCCCCACAGCACCGACCCGTGGCCGAAGAAGAACACGAGCGCGCCCACGTTGGTCGCGAGATTGACGATCTTCGCCTTGGCGCTGGCGGCCAGGAAGCTGTAGCCCAGCAGCGTGATCATGGCGATGACCAGGAACGAGCCGGTGCCCGGGCCCATCACGCCGTCATAGAAGCCGATGACGGTGCCGATCACCATCGCGGTGCCGTAGTGCCGCGCCCCGCTGTGGCGCAGCTCGGTGAGCTGCCCCACCGTGGGCCGGGCCACGGTGAACAGGAGCACCGCCACCAGCGCGGCGAGGATGATCGGGCGGAACACCGCCTCGGGCAGGGACGCGGCCAGCGCCGCCCCGCCGAAGCTGCCGACCAGCGCGACGCCCGCCATGGGCATGGCGGTGCGCAGGTCCGGGGACGTGCGCCGGTAGAAGGTCAGCGCGCTCGTCGCGGTGCCGAACACGGAGCCCATCTTGTTGGTGGCCAGGGCCTGGACGGGGCTGATCCCCGGGACCATCAGCACCACGGGCAGCTGCAGCAGGCCGCCGCCGCCGACCACGGCGTCGACGAAGCCCGCGGCGAGTCCGGCCGCCACCAGCAGGGCGACGACGCCGGGGTCCATCTGCTCCAGGCCCGAGGCCCCGAGCCAGGCGCCGAGCCCCTGCACGGGATCAGCCGCGCACTGCGGCGGCGACCACGGCGGCGACGCCGTCCCGGGGCACGTCCTCGCTGCTGCCGCTCGCGCGGTCCTTGAGCTCGAGGACGCCGTCCTTGAGGCCGCGGCCGACCACCAGCACGGTGGGCACGCCGAGCAGCTCGGCGTCGCCGAACTTCACGCCCGGGGAGACCTTGGGCCGGTCGTCGAAGAGGACCTCGAGCCCCTCCGCCTCGAGCTCGGCCACGACCTTCTCGGCCTCCTCCAGCACCTCGGGGCCCTTGCCGGTGGCGACCACGTGGACGTCCGCAGGGGCGACCTGGCGCGGCCAGAGCAGCCCCTTGTCGTCGTGGTAGGCCTCGGCGAGGGCGGCCACCGCCCGGGTGACCCCGATCCCGTAGGAGCCCATGGTCACGGTGACGAGCTTGCCGTTGCGGTCGAGCACCTTTAGCCCCAGCGCCTCCGCGTACTTGCGGCCCAGCTGGAAGATGTGGCCCATCTCGATGCCGCGGGCCGCCTCGAGCGGGCCGGAGCCGTCCGGCGCGGGATCGCCGGCCCGGACCTCGGCGCACTCCAGGACGCCGTCCCAGGCGAAGTCGCGCCCGGCCGTGAGGTCGTAGACGTGCTGGCCGGCCACGTTCGCCCCGGTCACCCACCGGGTGCCGCGGACCACGCGCGGGTCCACGAAGAAGGGGATGCCGGTCGAGGACTTCTCGCCGAGCACGGCCTGGTCCGGGGACAGCCCCGGCCCGATGTAGCCCTTGACCAGCAGCGGGCAGGCGCGCAGGTCCTCGTCGCCGGCCTGCTCCACCAGCACCTCGCCGGAGACGTCCAGGGCGGCGCCGATGCCGGCCTCGATGCGCTTGAGGTCCACGGCGCGGTCGCCGGGCAGGCCGACCGCCACGAGCCGCCTGGCGCCGTCGGGCAGGACGACGGCGAGCACCACGTTCTTGAGGGTGTCGCCGGCGGTCCAGGGTCCCTCGGCGCGCGGGTGCAGCTCGTTCGAGCGCTGCACGAGCGTGTCGATCGTGGGGCTGTCCGGGGTCTCGAGCACCCGTGCCTCGGGGGCCCCGGCGGGATCGGTCTCCGCGGGCACCACGGTGGTCACCGCCTCGACGTTGGCCGCGTAGCCGCCGGGCGAGCGCACGAACGTGTCCTCGCCGATGACCGTGGGGTGCAGGAACTCCTCGGAGCGGGAGCCGCCCATGGCCCCGGACTGGGCCGAGACGGCGACCACGGGCAGGCCGAGGCGCTCGAAGATCCGGACGTAGGCCTCGCGGTGCCTGGCGTAGGACTCGTCGAGACCGGCGTCGTCGACGTCGAAGGAGTAGGAGTCCTTCATGACGAACTCGCGCCCGCGCAGGAGACCGGCGCGGGGGCGGGCCTCGTCCCGGTACTTCGCCTGGATCTGGTAGAGGGTGACGGGGAGGTCCTTGTAGGAGGAGTACAGGTCCTTGACGAGCAGCGTGAACATCTCCTCGTGCGTGGGCGCGAGCAGGTAGTCGGCGTCCTTGCGGTCCTTCAGGCGGAAGAGGTTCTCCCCGTACTCCGTCCAGCGGTTCGTGACCTCGTAGGGCTCGCGCGGCAGCAGCGCCGGGAAGTGCACCTCCTGGGCGCCGATCGCATCCATCTCCTCGCGCACCACCTGCTCGACCTTCCCGAGCACCCGCAGGCCCATCGGCAGCCAGGTGTAGATGCCCGGGGCGGCCCGGCGGATGTAGCCGGCGCGGACGAGCAGCTTGTGGCTGTCCACCTCGGCGTCGACCGGGTCTTCGCGGAGGGTTCGCAGGAACAGGGAGGAGAGTCGCAGCGCCACGAGGGCTCCGTTTCTCCCGGGGAGCGCGGCGTGGTGCGGCCGGGCCCGGGCGTCGAGAGGGTGGGCGGCGCCGACGGCGCCGCTGATTCCGGTCAAATCTACACCCCCCGCCCGGCCCGGCCGCACCGGGATCGACGGCCCCGGGCGCTCAGAGCAGGACGGTGGCGAAGGTCCCGACCCGCTCGAAGCCGACCCGCCGGTAGGTGGCGAGGGCCCGGACGTTGTAGTCGTTGACGTAGAGGCTGACCACCGGGGTGCGCCGGCGGGCGAGGCGCACGGCCGCCGCCATGCAGGGCGCTGCCAGCCCCCGGCCGCGGTGCGCCGGGTCCACCCACACGCCCTGCACCTGCGCCACGCCGCGGGCCACCGAGCCGAGGTCGGCCTTGAACACCACGCGGCCCCCCTCGTCGGTCAGCACGAGGCAGCGCCCCGCCTCGACGAGCGCGGAGACCCGGTCCCGGTACCCGCGGTCGCCGCCCGTGTACGGGGAGTACCCGACCTCCTCCTCGAACATGGCGGCGCTCGCCGGGAGCACGGCGGGCAGGTCCTCGGGGCGTGCCACGCGCACGCCGGGGTGCGGGGCGGGCGCGGGGTCCCGGTCGATGGCCAGCAGGGGCTGGACGGGGCGCAGGTCGAAGGGCCGGGGCCACGAGCGCTCCACCCGGGACCACAGCCCGAGGACCAGCTCGGCGGGCCCGAACAGCGAGGCGTGCCGGGACCCGCCCCGCCGCAGGTGCCCTCCGACGAGGTCCAGGCCCGGGCCGTCCAGGGACACGGGCACCACGTTCGTGCCCACCCAGCACGCGCCGGTCAGCTCACCGTCCGGCCCGGCGGTGCCGACCACGGGCGGGATCCGCGAGCCTTTGCTCCCGCGGTACGACTCGACGTGGGCGGCCACGAAGGCGTGGGCGACGGGGTCCGCCTCGAGCAGCCGGTCCAGCTGGGCCGGATCGACCTCCCCCGCCGGCACCAGCCGCGGCGCCGTCCTCCGCTGCGTCCTCACCCGCCCGTCACCGGCCCGTCAGCTGACGCTCACGACGGGGCTGCCCGCCGTGGTCTCCCCGTTCTCGTCCGTCTCCATCTCGGCGGCGATGCGGTTGGCCTCCTCGATCAGCGTCTCCACGATGAGGTCCTCGGGGACGGTCTTCACGACCTCGCCCTTGACGAAGATCTGGCCCTTGCCGTTGCCGGAGGCCACGCCGAGGTCGGCCTCGCGGGCCTCGCCGGGGCCGTTGACGACGCAGCCCATCACGGCCACCCGCAGCGGGACGGTGAGCCCCTCGAGGCCCGCCGTCACCTCGTCCGCGAGCGTGTAGACGTCGACCTGCGCGCGGCCGCAGGAGGGGCAGGAGACGATCTCGAGCTTGCGCGGGCGCAGGCCCAGGGACTGCAGGATCTGGTTGCCGACCTTGACCTCCTCGACCGGCGGCGCCGAGAGGGAGACCCGGATGGTGTCCCCGATGCCCTGGGACAGCAGGGCGCCGAAGGCCGTGGCGGACTTGATGGTGCCCTGGAAGGCGGGGCCCGCCTCGGTCACGCCGAGGTGCAGGGGCCAGTCGCCGCGCTCGGCGAGCAGCTGGTAGGCCCGGACCATGGTGACGGGGTCGTTGTGCTTGACGGAGATCTTGAAGTCGTGGAAGTCGTGCTCCTCGAACAGGGACGCCTCCCACACGGCGGACTCGACGAGCGCCTCGGGCGTGGCCTTGCCGTACCTGTCCATGATCCGCTGGTCGAGGGAGCCGGCGTTCACGCCGATCCGGATGGACACCCCGGCGGCCTTGGCCTCGCGGGCGATCTGGCCGACCTGGTCGTCGAACTTGCGGATGTTGCCCGGGTTGACGCGCACGGCCGCGCACCCGGCCTCGATGGCCGCGTAGACGTACTTCGGCTGGAAGTGGATGTCGGCGATCACCGGGATCGGGGACTTCATGGCGATGATCGGCAGGGCGTCGGCGTCGTCCTGGGACGGGCACGCCACCCGGACGATGTCGCACCCGGTGGCGTTGAGCTCCGCGATCTGCTGCAGGGTGGCGTTGATGTCCGTGGTGGGGGTGGTCGTCATGGACTGCACGCTCACCGGCGAGTCGGAGCCGACGCCCACGGACCCGACCCGGATCTGCCGGGTCTTCCGGCGCGGGGAGAGGACGGGCTGGGGCGCGGCGGGCATGCCGAGGCTGACCGGGGTCAAGGAGTTCCTCCGAGGAATCGAGGGCAGGAGCTGGAGCGGTGGCGCCGGGACCCGCTGGCCGGGCCCGTCACCGGTTCCCATTGTGCCCCATGCTCCGGGGCGGCCCCCGGTGCCGGGGTGCGATTCCTCCCACGCCGAACGCCCGCCGGCCCCGGGGGCGCGCCGGCCGGCCCGGGCTCAGAACAGCCGGACCGGTTTGACGATGTCTGCGTAGATCAGCAGCACGGACATCCCGATCATCAGCACGGCCACCGCGTAGGTCACCGGCAGCAGCCGGGCGGGGTCGAAGGGGCCAGGGTCGCGGCGGCCGAGCAGCCGGGCGCTCCCCCGGCGCAGCGCCTCCCACAGCGCCCCGGCGACGTGCCCGCCGTCGAGCGGCAGCAGCGGCAGCAGGTTGAAGACGAACAGGGCCAGGTTGACGGAGCCGACCAGGCCCACGAGGGAGGCGGCCTTGTCCCGCAGCGCGATCTCCTCGTGCGCGGCGATCTCCCCCGAGATCCGGCCGACCCCCACCACGGAGATCGGCCCGTCCGGGTCCCGGGGCGCGTCGGAGAACGCCGCCTCCCCCACCTCGTAGATCCGCTGCGGCAGGTGCAGGACCACCCCGGCGATCTGCTGCAGCCCGTCCAGCACCGCCCCGGGCACCGCGGTCAGCGGCTGCCGGACGGGCTCGCTCGTGGGGCTGATGCCGATGAACCCGACCTCCTCGTAGCGGGGGGCGCCGTCCTCGCCGGTCACGGCGGCGCCGGAGTCGTCCAGCACGGGGCGCGAGGAGAGGATGGGGGTCAGCGCCGCGGACACGGTCCGGCCGTCCCGCTCGACCACCACCGGGATCCGTTCGCCGGCCCGGTCCCGGATCCGGGCGGTGAGCTCGTCCCAGGAGCCGACCGGGGCGCCGTCGACGGCCGTGACGACGTCCCCGGGGCGCAGCCCGGCGGCGTTCGCGGGGGCCTGGGGGTCCTCCGGCCGGCACTCGGTCTGCCCGGCGGCCTGGCGCTCCGCGGCCACCACGCACTCGGACACCCACGCGACCGTCGTGGTGGGCGTCGCCGTCCCGAAGCCGGAGAGCAGGACGGCCAGGCACAGGGTCCCGAGCAGGAGGTTCATCACGGGGCCGCCGAGCATGATCACGATCCGCTTCCACACGGGCAGCCGGTAGAACACGCGGTCCTCGTCCCCGGGGAGGAGCTGGTCCGCGGCGCCGCCGCGGGCCTCGGCCGCCATCTGCTGGAACACGCCGGTGCTCGAGGCGCGGGCCGTCGAGCCCGCGCGCGCCGGCGGGTACATCCCCACCATGGAGATGTAGCCGCCCAGCGGGACCGCCTTGAGCCCGTACTCCGTCTCGCCGCGCCGGCGGGAGAGCACGGTGCGCCCGAAGCCGACCATGTACTGCGTGACGCGCACGCCGAAGAGCTTGGCCGGCACGAGGTGGCCGATCTCGTGGAGGGCGATGGAGACCGCGATGGCGGCGGCGGCCAGCAGCACGCCCACGAGGAACAGCACGACACCCATCCGTCGGACCTCCCGGGATCGTCGAGGGACCCCGGCGGGCGCCGGGGACGTCGGGGCCGTGCGCTCGGCACGGCGAGGACCAGTCTGCACCACGATCCTGGACGTCGGGCACCGGGCGCACCACAGGGCACGACGACGGCCGGCGCCCTCCCGGGAGGGAGGCGCACCGGCCGTCGGTGGGCTGCGGGGCGGGCGCCTCAGCGGCGCAGGATCCGGCGGGCCAGCCGGTTGCCCGCCACCTGCACGAGCTGGACAAGGACCACGATGACGGCGACCGCCGCCCACGTGACCTCGTCGTTGAACCGCTGGTAGCCCAGGCGCAGGGCGAAGTCGCCCAGGCCGCCGGCGCCGATGGCCCCGGCCATCGCCGACATGTCGGTGATGCCGATGACCAGGAAGGTGTAGCCGAGCACCAGGGGGCCCAGCGCCTCGGGCAGGATCACCGTGGTGATGATGCGGCCGCGGGAGACGCCCATGGAGCGGGCCGCCTCCACGACCCCGGGGTCCACGCTCATGAGGTTCTGCTCGACGATGCGCGCCACCGCGAACATGGCCCCGATGGTCATCGCGAAGATCGCGGCGTTGGGCCCCAGCCGGGTCCCGACGACCCCCTGGGTCACCGGTCCCAGCGCGGCAAGCAGGATGATGAACGGGATCGGCCGGACGAAGTTCACCACGAGGTTGAGGCCCTCGTGCACCGCCCGGTTCTCCAGGATGTTGCCCCGGCGGGTGACGTAGAGGCCGACGCCCACGAGCAGACCGAGCAGGCCGGCGAGCAGCAGCGTGACCGCCACCATGTAGAGGGTCTCCCCGAGCGCGGACAGCAGCTCGGGTCCCAGGACGGACCAGTCGTTCACGCGGCCACCTCTCTCAGGGTCGTGATGCGGGACATCTCGTCGACCACGGCCTGCACGGCCGCGTCCGCACCGGTCAGCTCGAAGGTCAGGGACCCGAACGACTGCTCCTGGAGCACGCTGATCCCGCCGTAGGCGATGGTGAAGCGGACCCCGCGGGCGGCGCCGTCCGAGAGCACCCCGCCGATGTCCACGCCGTCGCCGACGTCCACGATCACCAGGCGCCCCCGGTGGGCGCGGCGCAGCCGCTCGACCTCACGGGCGTCGGGCACCGAGTGCAGGACGGAGGAGACGAAGCGGCGGGCGGTCTCGGTGCGGGGCCGGGCGAAGATGTCCACGGTGGAGCCGTGCTCCACGACCTTCCCGTCCTGCATCACGGCCACGCGGTCGGCGATCGCGCGGACCACGTCCATCTCGTGGGTGATGATCACGATCGTGATCCCGAGCTCCCGGTTGACCCGCTGCAGCACCTGCAGCACCTCCTGGGTGGTCTCCGGGTCGAGGGCGCTCGTCGACTCGTCGGCCAGGAGCAGCTTCGGGCTGGTCGCCAGGGCGCGGGCGATGCCCACGCGCTGCTTCTGCCCGCCGGAGAGCTGCTCCGGGTAGTTGCCGGCGCGGGCGGCGAGGCCCACGAACTCGAGCAGCTCGGCCACCCGCGCCCGGCGCTTCTCCTTCGGCCAGCCGGCCCGCTTGAGCGGATACTCGACGTTGCCGGCGACGGTGCGGGAGGTGAAGAGGTTGAACTGCTGGAAGATCATCCCGATCTCCTGCCGCACGGGCGCCAGCTCGGTCTCGCGCCGGCCGGCCACCTCGAAGCCCTCCACGGTCAGGGAGCCCGAGGACACGGGCTCGAGCCCGTTGATCAGGCGCACGAGGGTGGACTTGCCCGCCCCGGAGTAGCCGATCACGCCGAAGATCTCGCCGCGGCGGACGTCGAGGGTGACGTCGTCGACCGCGAGCACCTCGCGCGCCGCCCGCCCCGAGCCGGTGCGGAAGGTCTTGGAGACGTTGCGGAAGGAGACGAGCACCTCGTCCGGGCGCCCGGGTGCGGGCGGCCCGGCGGGGACCGCCGCGCTCACTGCTCCTGGTCCTTCAGCTCCTGCTGGTAGCGCGCGGTCAGCTCCTGGAGCTCCTCCGGCTCCAGCTGCAGCGGCACGGCGGTGTCCTTGGTCTCCTCCATCTCGGCGTCGAGCACGGCCTGCTCGTGGTAGAGGTCCGCGACCTGCCGGAGGGTCTCGTCGTCGGCGAGCTCCTCCGTGGTGGTGAAGAGGTTGACGTAGGCGCGGGAGCCCTCGGACTCGGGGTCGTCCTGGGCGAGCGCGGACTGCGGGTC
This sequence comes from Kocuria sp. WN036, assembly GCF_002287015.1. NCBI lineage: Bacteria > Bacillati > Actinomycetota > Actinomycetes > Micrococcales > Micrococcaceae > Kocuria > Kocuria sp. WN036. The sequence goes on along the minus strand of NZ_NSKF01000021.1, from coordinate 59,015 downwards.
GATGTCGGCCCGCGAGAGGAAGTCGTTGTTGATGACCGAGCCGGCCACCGAGTCGAGCGAGAGCACCGTCTGCTCCGCGGAGACCGGCGTGACCCGCACCGTGGAGGCCTCGGTGTCGACGTCGAGCTCGGTGGGGATGAGGGTGTCGCTGCTCAGCTCCACGAGACCTGCGGCCTCGAGCACGAGCAGGGCCCGGGAGAGGTTCACGGCGTCGTTGGGCACCGCGATCTCGTCGCCCTCCTGGAACTGCTCCACGGAGTCGTACTGGTTGGAGTACAGGCCCAGCGGGTAGATCGAGGTCGAGCCGATCGGGGTGATGGAGCCGCCGGCCGCGTTGTTGTAGTCGGCGAGGAACGGGACGTGCTGGAACCAGGTCATCTCCACGTCACCGGACTCGGTGGCGGGGTTCGGCTGGTTGTAGTCGGAGAAGTCGACGTACTCGACGGTGATGCCCTGCTCCTCGGCCACCCGCTGGAGGGCGTCGTGGGTCGGGTCGGTGCCCACCACGCCGATGGTGACCTTGTCGTCGGCCAGCACGCCCTCGCCGGAGGACTCCCCGGCGGAGCCGCCGCAGGCGGTGAGGGCGAGGCCGAGGGTCGTGGCCAGGGCGAGGAAGGGGAGGCGCTGCGATCGCATGTGGTGCCTTTCCGTGGGTCCGGGGTGTCGGAGGTCTCCACCGGGGCCAACGGGTCCGGCGGCCACGGTCGAGGGCGCGCCGGAGGGCGCGTGCGCGGTCGGACCGTACTTGCCGCCGGCCGTCGTCGGCCGGTGCCGGATGGTTCACCTGGGGCACCCCACTACGGGAGAGGGTTGCCGCCCAGCAAGCCAGGGCTGCACGCTGGGACTCGTCATCCGCCCGACAGTCTAGCACGTGCGGCGGGGCCGGGCCCGGCCCGGTCAGCGGGCGAGGACCTCGCGGGCCCGCCCGCGGGCCCAGCGCTCGGCCGCCAGCACGGCCTCGAGCTCCAGCGGGCCTGCGTCGTCGTGCTCGCCCAGCACCGCCTCGACCGTGTCCACGATGGCGGGGAACCGGATCCGGCCGTCGTGGAAGGCGTGCACCGCCTCCTCGTTGGCCGCGTTGAACACGGCGGGGAAGGTCCCGCCCCGCTCCCCCGCCGCCTTGAGGAGCTCGACGGCGGGGAATGCCACCGGGTCGAGGGGCTCGAAGGTCCACTCCGTGGCGCGCGTCCAGTCGCACGGCAGGGCGGCCCCGGGCACCCGGTGCGGCCAGGCCAGACCGAGGGCGATGGGCAGGCGCATGTCCGGGGGCGAGGCCTGGGCGAGGGTGGAGCCGTCCACGAACTGGACCATGGAGTGCACGACCGACTGGGGGTGGACCACCACGTCGATGCGCTCGAGGGGGACGTCGAAGAGCAGGTGGGCCTCGAGCACCTCGAGGGCCTTGTTCACCATGGTCGCCGAGTTGGTCGTCACCATCAGGCCCATGTCCCACGTCGGGTGGCGCAGCGCGTCCCGGGGCGTGACCGTCTCGAGCTCCGCCCGGGACCGGCCGCGGAAGGGCCCGCCGGAGGCCGTCAGCACGAGCCGGTCCACCTCCGCGGCGGTGCCGCCGCGCAGCGCCTGCGCCAGCGCGGAGTGCTCGGAGTCCACGGGGATCAGGGCGTCCGGGTCCCCGGTGGCCGCGGCGGCGGCCTTGACCAGGGCGCCGCCGGCGATCAAAGACTCCTTGTTCGCCAGGGCGAGCCGGTGCCCGGCCCGCAGCGCCGCCAGCGTGGGGGCGAGCCCGATGGAGCCGGTGATCCCGTTGAGCACGAGGTCGGCGTCGGGGTGGGCGGCGGCCGCGGACGCGGCGTCGGGCCCGTGCACGACGTCCGGGCGGTATCCCCCGGCCCCGGCGGACGCGGCCCGGTCCGCGATGAGGCCGGCCAGCCGGGCGGCGTCCTGGGCGGTGCCGCTGGTCGCCACGAGCGCGGCGCGGGTCTCGAGGGCCTGCTCGGCGAGGAGCTCGAGGTGCCGTGCTCCGGCGGCGAGGGCGACCACGGTGAACGGGTCCGCGCCCTCGAGCTCGCGGGCGGCCCGCACGACGTCGAGCGCCTGGGTGCCGATCGAGCCCGTCGACCCGAGGACGCTGATCCGGCGGGGGCCGGCGGCGGCCAGGGCGCGCAGCTCGGGTGTCGGGCGGGTGCGGGGCGAGGTGGCGGGGGGCGTCATGGCCCCAGTATCCCCCAGCGCCACTCCTCGGTGCGGTGCCCGCAGGGGGTGCCTGCGGACGGCCCGGAACGGGCCGAGGCCCCGTCCACCGGGAGCGGTGGACGGGGCCTCGGCGACCGACGGGGGTGGGATCAGCGCGTGGCGCGACCCTTGCGGCCGGAGACCGCGCCCCAGATGAAGAGCACGATGAGGGCTCCCACGACGGCGGTGATGATAGTGCCGATGTCGAACGCGGACTCCAGGTCCCCGATGCCGATCAGCGAGCCGAGGAAGCCTCCGAGGAGGGCCCCCACGATGCCGAGGACGATCGTGACGATGATGCCGCCACCCTGGCTGCCCGGCATGATGAGCTTGGCGAGGGCGCCTGCGATGAGGCCGAGGATGATCCAGCTGATGATTCCCATGATGGCTCCTTATCCGTCCCGGGAGGGACTTTTATTGTACGCAACCGGCGAGTATCCCTGGAATACCCTGAGGTTGCTTCTGCGCCTCACCCTAGCCGACGGTCAGCCGCCTGTCTGTTCCCGTTAGCCAATCGACGCGTTCCCCCGGACGCGGACCGGCCCGCCGGAAGCCGGGGCTTCGGGCGGGCCGGTGGATCCTCCCAGGTGGGAGCGGGAATCCGTCAGTGGGCGACGGGCTTCTCGGCGCCGATGCCTGTGAGGGAGCGCACCTCCATCTCGGACTGCTTGATCGGGTCCTCGAGACGGCGCTCCGTCATGGAACCGATGAAGCCGAGCAGGAAGGAGGCCGGGATCGAGACGATGCCCGGGTTCTGCAGCGGGAACCACGCGAAGTCGGCGGTCGGGATCATCGACGTCTCGGAGCCGGACATGACCGGGGAGAAGACGATGAGGCCCACCGAGAGGATCAGGCCGCCGTACATGGACCAGACCGCGCCCCGGGTGGTGAAGCGCCGCCAGTACAGGGAGTACAGGATGGTCGGCAGGTTCGCCGAGGCCGCGACCGCGAAGGCGAGCGCCACGAGGAACGCGACGTTCTGGCCCTGGGCGCCGATGCCGCCCGCGATGGAGACGAGACCGATGACCACCACCGTGGTCTTCGCCACCTTCAGCTCCTTGCGGGGATCGGAGTTCCCCTTCTTGATCACGCTGGTGTAGATGTCGTGGGCGAACGAGGCCGAGGCCGTGATGGCCAGGCCGGCGACGACCGCGAGGATCGTGGCGAAGGCCACCGCCGCGATGATGCCCATCAGCAGGGACCCGCCGAGCTCGAAGGCCAGCAGCGGGGCCGCGGAGTTCACGCCGCCGGGTGCCGCCTGGATCCGCTCGGCGCCGATGAGGGCCGCCGCGCCGAAGCCCAGGATGAGGGTGAAGAGGTAGAACAGGCCGATCAGCGAGATGGCCCAGACCACGGAGGTGCGCGCCTCCTTGGCCGTGGGCACCGTGTAGAAGCGCATGAGCACGTGGGGCAGGCCCGCCGCGCCGAAGACGAGGGCCAGGCCCAGGGAGATGAAGTCCAGCTTGCTGGTCTCGCTCACGCCGTACTTCAGGCCCGGCTCGAGGATGGCCGGGTTGCCGGAGACGGCGACCGCGTCACCGAGCAGGGAGGAGAAGTTGAAGCCGTAGAGCGCCAGGATCCAGACGGTCATGACCGCCACGCCGGAGACCAGGAGCACCGCCTTGATGATCTGCACGTAGGTGGTGCCCTTCATCCCGCCCACGAGGACGTAGACGATCATGAGCACGCCCACGACCACGATGACCAGCGACTGCCCGACCCGCGAGCTGATGCCCAGCAGCAGCGACACCAAGGCGCCCGCCCCGGCCATCTGGGCCAGCAGGTAGAACGCGGACACGGCGAGGGTGGAGATGGACGCCGCGACGCGCACGGGGCGCTGGCGCAGGCGGAAGGACAGGACGTCCGCCATCGTGAACTTGCCGGTGTTGCGCAGCAGCTCGGCGATCAGCAGCAGCGCCACGAGCCAGGCCACGAGGAAGCCGATGGAGTAGAGGAACCCGTCGTAGCCCTGGAGGGCGATCGCGCCCACGATGCCCAGGAAGGACGCCGCCGAGAGGTAGTCGCCCGCGATGGCCAGGCCGTTCTGGGTGCCGCTGAAGCCGCGGCCGCCGGCGTAGTAGTCGGCCGCCGTGGACGTGGACTTCGAGGCGCGGAGGACGATGACCATCGTGACGACGACGAACGCGCCGAAGATGGAGATGTTGATCCAGGGCGTGCCGACCGTCTCCGTGGTGGCGGCCGTCATGGGCGCGAGCGCGGTGTGCAGCTGGTGCATCGGTCAGTTCTCCTGTCCGTGGACGCCGCCGGTGGTGCCGAGGCTGGGCTCGAGACGCTCCCGGATGGCCGTGGCCTTCGGGTCCAGCTTGCGGTTGGCGAAGGACACGTAGGCCCCCGTGATGGCAAAGGTCGTGACGAACTGGAGCAGGCCCAGGACGACGCCGAGGTTGACGTTGCCGATGACCTGGATGGCGAACAGCTGCGGCGCGTACATGGCGAGCACCACGTACAGCAGGTACCAGACCAGGAAGGCGACGGCGAGCGGGAAGACGAAGCCGCGATGGGTCCTCCGCAGCTCCTGGAACTCTGGCGACCGCTGGGCCGCGGGGAAATCGATGTCGGCGACGAGGTCGTCGGCGTCGATGGGTGGCTGGGTGGACATGGGCTACCTCCTCATGTGATGTGGCCCACACTAGGCCGTTGTATGCACAGGAGCAAGGCGTGACACCCAAAAGTTGCTTTTCAGGGGTCAGGATGAACACGGAACGGCGTTTCTGGACGAGGACCGGTCCAGCATGTATACACAGAGGCTTCGGGGAGCCTGTTTCAGCGAGAGGCCAGGAGCAGTTGGACGGCGCGGTCCAGGAAGGCGTCCACCTGCTGCTCCTCGTAGCTGCGCTCCCCCTGCGCGGGCGGGAACACGGCCCGGCGCAGCTCGGCCGGCGCGAGGTCCGCGGCGCCCTCCAGCCGGGCGCCCAGGCGCTCGCAGAGGACGTCCACGTGGGCCGCGGAGTAGCCCTGGGCCCGCGGCCGGGAGGGGCGCCGGAAGCGCTGCGTGCGCGGCCGGTCGAGACGGTTCCGGAGCAGCCGGGTCAGGGCGTCGACGTGCTCCTGCCAGGCCTCGGGGCCCCGGTCGCGCAGGCACTGCTCGCGCTCGGCCGCGGCCAGCGCGTCCTCGGCCGCGTCCAGCAGCCCGTCGACGGCCTCCGGCCGGTAACCGCCCCGCGCGTCGGCGAAGACGGCGGCGCGCACCTGAGTGCTCAGCACGGCCCCGGACCGGTGCGCCGGTCCGGGACCGGGCGGCGCGTCCTGCAGGGCCGCGTGCACGCCGGCCAGGAGCTCGTCCACCTGGACGACGTCGTAGCCGCGCTCGGCCTCGGTGCACCGCGGGATGCGGGCGGTGGCCGGCCGGGCTCCGGGGCGGTCGGGAGGCATGGGCTGCGGGTCCTGGACGCCGGGCTCAGGCGCTCGCGGCGAAGAGCTCGAACAGCAGGTACCCGGCGGGCACGGCGAAGAGGATGGAGTCGATCCGGTCCATCACGCCCCCGTGGCCGGGCAGGAGGGTGCCCATGTCCTTGATCCCCAGCTCGCGCTTGACCATGGACTCGGAGAAGTCGCCGAGGGTGGCGGCGAGCACGAGCACCGCGGCGAGCACGGCGCCCTCCCACCAGGCGTGGTCGAGCAGCAGCACGGCGCACAGGACGCCGATCAGCACCGAGCCGCCCAGCGACCCGGCGAAGCCCTCCCAGGACTTCTTGGGGCTGATCCGCGGCGCCATGGGGTGGCGGCCCCAGACCACGCCCACGGCGTAGCCGCACGTGTCCGAGCCGACGGCCAGCAGGATGACCGTGAGCACCTTCAGGGGGCCCGCCTCGGTGTGGTAGAGCAGCAGGGCGATGCTCAGCAGGAAGCCCACCCAGACCAGGGCGAACACGGAGCCCATGATGGACAGGATCATGCCGTCCCGGCCCCCCAGGGCCCGCCAGACGATCACGAGCGTCAGCCCCACGATCACGGCCATCATCAGCGCCTCGCCGCCACCGGCGAACGCGGCGACCGGCATCAGCACGCCCGCGGTCACCGCCGGGACGCGCGGGATGACGATGCCGCGGTAGCGCAGGGACCGGCCGACCTCCCAGACGCCGATCCCCGCCGCCGTCCCGGCGAAGAGCGCCAGGACGAGGGGCTGGACGAACAGCCCGACGAGCAGGGTCCCGATGAGCACCACGGCGACGCCCACGGCGGCCGGCAGGTTCCGGCCGGCGCGGGAGGGGGCGGTGTGCCGGCGCCCCGGCGTGCCGGGGGTCGTCGCGGCGCCGGCCCGGACGGGCGCCGGCCGGGCACGCGGGGAGAAGGCCCCCCCGGCGGTTCCCGGGGAAGCCTTCGTCTCCTGGTGCGGTCGCGGCTGGTCCGGCATCAGACCTGCAGCAGCTCCGCTTCCTTGTTCTTGAGCATCTCGTCGATCTGGTCGATGTGCTTCTTGGTCGCGGCGTCGAGGTCCTTCTCGGCGCGCTTGCCCTCGTCCTCGCCGATGTCGCCGTCCTTGACGGCCTTCTCGATCTGGTCCTTGGCGTGCCGGCGGATGTTGCGCACGGAGACGCGCGCCTCCTCGGCCTTGTGCCCGACGACCTTGACGTACTCCTTGCGCCGCTCCTGCGTCAGCTCCGGCATGACCACGCGGATGACGTTGCCGTCGTTGGCGGGGTTCGCCCCGATGTCCGAGTTGCGCAGCGCCTTCTCGATGTCGTTGAGGGCGGAGCGGTCGTACGGCGTGATGAGCAGCGTGCGGGCCTCGGGGTTCTGGAAGGAGGCGAGCTGCTGGAGCGGGGTGGGAGTGCCGTAGTACTCGACCAGCAGGCTCGAGAAGAGGGAGGGGTTGGCCCGGCCGGTGCGAATCGCGGCGAAGTCCTCCTTGGCGCCCTCCACGGCTTTGCCCATCTTGGTCTTCGCTTCGGACATGGTCTCTGAGATCACGTAGGGGCTCCTTCGTCGTGTCGCACGGAGTCCTCCGCGCGGGGTCGGTTCGGCCGGTCGCCGCGCGGGAACCACGCCGCCCGGCCGTGCTCGCCCCAGTCTAACCGGGGGCCGCCCGGCACCGGCTCACGCGGTGACGAGGGTGCCGATCTGCTCCCCGAGGATCGCGCGGGTGACGTTGCCCTCGCCCTCCATGCCGAACACGCGCATCGTCACGTCGTTGTCGCGGCACAGGCTGAAGGCCGTCTGGTCCATGACCCGGATGTCGCGGGCGAGGGCCTCGCCGTAGGTGAGGGTGGACAGCCGCTGGGCGTCCGGGTTCGTGCGGGGGTCCGCGGTGTAGACGCCGTCCACCCCGTTCTTCGCCATGAGGACCTCGTCCGCGTGGACCTCCAGGGCCCGCTGGGCCGCGACGGTGTCGGTGGAGAAGTAGGGCAGCCCGGCGCCGGCGCCGAAGATCACGACCCGGTCCTTCTCCATGTGCCGGATGGCCCGGCGCGGGATGTAGACCTCGGCCACCTGCTCCATCTTGATCGCGGACTGCACCCGGGTGTCGACCCCGCACTGCTCGAGGAAGTCCTGCAGGGCCAGACAGTTCATGACGGTGCCCAGCATCCCCATGTAGTCCGCACGGGAGCGGTCCATGCCGGCCTGGGAGAGCTCCGCGCCGCGGAAGAAGTTGCCGCCGCCCACCACGATGGCGGTCTCGACCTGGCCCACGGTGGCCGCAATCTGCTCGGCGATGTCGCGGACCACGCGCGTGTCCACCCCGATGGAGCCGCCGCCGAAGACCTCGCCCGAGAGCTTCAGCAGCACCCGGCGGCGGGCGGGGGCGACCCGGGGGTCCCTGCTCAGGCGCAGGGCCTCGTCCTTGATCTCGGAGGCAGAAGTGGTGGGCATGGTTCCTCCCGGCGACGACGGAGCTGCGTGGACCGGCTCGGCCCCGCGGGGGTGCAGCTGGCGCGGGGGGCGGGCCTCCCTCAGCATACAGAACGCGTCCGCCCCCGGGCGCCGGCCCCCGGGGCCTCGAGGGCGTCGTCGCAGGCGGGACCGGGAACGACGACGGAGGCGCCCCTGCCGTGCAGGAACGCCTCCGTCGCGAGCGGGCGCCGGGCGCCCGGGAGAGGACCGGTCAGGCGCCGACGCGGAAGCGGGCGAAGGCCGTGGCGGTCGCACCGGCCTCCTCGAGCACCTTGCCGACGGTCTTCTTGGAGTCCTTGGCGAAGTCCTGGTCCAGCAGGACGACGTCCTTGAAGTAGCCCTTGAGGCGGCCGTTGATGATGTTCGGCAGGATCTTCTCCGGCTTGCCCTCGGCGCGGGCCGTCTCCTCGGCGACGCGCTTCTCCGACTCGACGGTCTCGGCGGGCACGTCCTCCTGGGAGAGGAACGTCGGGGACATCGCGGCGATGTGCACGGCGACGTCGTGGGCGACCTGCCCGGCGTCGGCACCGGCCACGGCCAGCAGCACGCCGACCTGCGCCGGGAGGTCCTTGGAGGTCTTGTGCAGGTAGACGGCCACGTTGTCGCCCTCGACGCGGGCGATGCGCCGGACGACGACCTTCTCGCCGAGCAGGGCACCGGTCTCGGTGACGAGCTCGGAGACGGCCTTGCCGTCGACCTGGGCGTCCATGAGGGACTCGAGCGTGGTGGCGTCGGCGGCCACGGCGGCGTCGAGCACCTTGTTGCCGAACTCGACGAACGGGGCGGACTTCGCCACGAAGTCGGTCTCGGAGTTGACCTCGACCATGTACCCGACGGTGCCCTCGACGCGCGCGGCGACGAGGCCCTCGGCCGTGGCCCGGCCCTCGCGCTTGGTGACACCCTTGAGGCCCTTGACGCGGATGATCTCCTGCGCCTTCTGGAGGTCGCCGTCGGCCTCGTCGAGCGCCTTCTTGACGTCCAGCATGCCGGCGCCGGTGCGCTCACGCAGGGCCTTGATCTCGGTGGCGGTGTAGTTCGCCATGGAAACTCCTCACTCGGTCGGTGGTGCCGGCCGGGGCGGGCACGGGCCCGCCCCGGCCGGCCTCGGGCGGGGACGGTGCCCCGCCGGGGGAAACGGACGGTGGACGGAGACTACTCGGCGGCGGTCTCGGTCTCGGCCGGGGCCTCGGCGGGAGCCTCGGTCTCGGCCGGGGCCTCGGTCGCGGCGGCGGTCTCGGCCTCGGCCGGGGCAGCGGTCTCGGCCGGGGCCTCGGTCGCGGCGGTCTGCTCGGCGGCGTGCTGCTCGAGCAGCTCGCGCTCCCACTCGGCCATCGGCTCGGCGGCCTGGTCGGCACCGCCGGACTTCTTGTTGTGGCGCTCCATGAGCCCCTCGGCCACGGCGTCGGCGATCACGCGGGTCAGGAGGTTGACGGAGCGGATGGCGTCGTCGTTGCCCGGGATCGGGAAGGCGACCTCGTCGGGGTCACAGTTGGTGTCGAGGATCGCGACGACCGGGATGCCCAGCTTCTGGGCCTCGTCCACCGCGAGGTGCTCCTTCTTGGTGTCCACGATCCAGATCAGGGAGGGGGCCTTGGTCAGGTTGCGGATGCCGCCGAGGGTGCGCTCCAGCTTCTCCTTCTCGCGGCGCAGGAGCAGGAGCTCCTTCTTCGTGTACTGCGAGCCCGCGACGTCGTCGAAGTCGATCTCCTCGAGCTCCTTCATGCGCTCGATGCGCTTGGAGACCGTGGCGAAGTTCGTGAGCATGCCGCCGAGCCAGCGGTGGTTCACGTAGGGCATGCCCACGCGGGTGGCCTGCTCGGCGATGGCCTCCTGGGCCTGCTTCTTGGTGCCGACGAAGAGGATGGTGCCGCCGTGGGCCACGGTGGTCTTGACGGCCTCGTAGGCGCGGTCGATGAAGGACAGCGACTGCTGGAGGTCGATGATGTAGATGCCGTTGCGCTCGGTGAAGATGAAGCGCTTCATCTTCGGGTTCCACCGGCGGGTCTGGTGGCCGAAGTGCACGCCGCTGTCGAGGAGCTGGCGCATGGTAACGACGGACATGTCGTCTCCTGGTCTCTCGTGCGGGAGGGCGTGCGACGACGCCCGGCCCGCGGGTTCGGTTCTCGGCTGCGTCCGGCGGACGAGCCCCTGGTGCAGCGGTGGACGGACCCTGCGGGTCCGTCTCCCGGCCGCCGTGCCGCACCCCGCCGGGACGGGGAACGCGGACCGGGGCGGCCGGACCGGGACGGGAGGTCCCGGCGGCGCTGCGCGCGAAGTCAGCTGCTCGCCACCGCGCCGTCGGCTCCGGCGTCGGGGCCGGGTCCGGGTGGGCGCGAGGGCGCGCCACGAGGGGCGCCTCAGAGCACACTGCGGGATCGAGTGTACTACAAGGGCCTCGTCCGCCCTGCACCCGGCCGGGGGCTGCCGGAGGGGCCCCGGGACCGTCCACAGCACGCTGCCGGGTGGCCCTCCGCCCGGCCCCGGTGGCGGACAGTCGGGACATGCCCACCGGACCCTCCCCGCTCCTCCGTCTCCTGCACCGGACCCCTGCCCGGACCGGGCCGGCCGGCGTGGTGGGGCTCGCGATCGTGCTCGTGCTGGGGGTGCTGCTTCCCTCCCCCGGTTCGGCGGCCCAGGGGTGGGCGTGGCCCCTGTCGCCGCGGCCGGCCGTGGTGGGCGAGTGGGTTCCGCCCGCCCAGCGGTGGGCGCGGGGCCACCGGGGCGTGGACCTGGACGCGGGCCCGGGCGCCGCCGTGCGCGCCCCGGCCGCGGGAACGGTGGCCTTCGTGGGGTTCGTGGTGGACCGCCCGGTGCTCACGCTCGACCACGGCGGGGGTCTGCGCTCGAGCTTCGAGCCCGTCGAGTCGTCCCTGGTCCCCGGGGACCGGGTGCACCGCGGCCAGGTCGTGGGCGTGCTGCGCGGCCGGGACCACTGCGGCCCGGGGACCTGTCTGCACTGGGGCGTGCGCCGGGACGGCGACTACGTCAACCCGCTGCAGTTCGTCGGCGCGCTCGAGCCGTCGGTGCTGCTCCCCGTGCCCGAGCGGCTGCGCGCGGCCGCTCAGCCCTCGTCGTCCTGAGCGTCGTCGACGCCCTCCTCGACCTCCTGCTGGACCTGGTCGGCGCCCTCCTCGACCTGGCCGGCGCCCTCCTCGACCTCCTGCTGGACCTGGTCGGCACCCTCCTCGACCTCCTGCTGGACCTGGTCGGCACCCTCCTCGACCTCCTGCTGGACCTGGTCAGCGCCCTCCTCTACGTCCTCGGTGGAAGTGTCGCAGCCGGTCAGTGCGGCGAGCGCCAGGGCGGCGACGGACAGGAGGCTCCACGGCGTGCGTCGGCTCATCTCGGCGTCCTCTCGGTGGGTGGTGCGCGGATCGGACCACCAGTGCACCACATCCGCAGGGGACGCGCACCCGGTGGACGGGACGTGCGGACGGAAGCACCCCTCCCACCGGGGGACGCGCGGTGGAAGGGGTGTCGGGTAGGGCCGGTGGGGCTTGAACCCACGACCGAAGGATTATGAGTCCTCTGCTCTGACCAGCTGAGCTACGGCCCCGCGCCGGGACGGGCCCGGCGGCGCAGCACCACGTTACCGCACGAGCGAGGCCAGCCTGGTCCGGATCCGTCGCGGGCCCGCGGCGGGGGCGCGCGCCGGCTCCTGGTGCTCGCGCGCTCTCGGAGCAGGAGTGCGCACGGACTCCGGGTGCTCGCCGCGGTAGAGCCGCAGGAACGTCTCCAGGGTCCGCGGGAAGCTGTGCTGCGCGACCTTGCGGCGGCTCTCCCGGCCCATCCGGGCGCGCTCCTCGCGCGGGGCGCCCAGGACGAGGGCGAGCTTGCGCGCCAGGTCCTGGGCGTCGCCGGGGGCGAAGAGCCAGCCGTTGACGCCGTCCTCGGCCAGGTGCGGCAGGGCCCGTGCGTCGGCCAGGACCACGGGCCGGGACGCCGCCATCGCCTCCAGGGTGACCAGCGACTGGAGCTCGGCCGTGCCCGGCTGGCAGAACACGTCGGCCCGCAGATAGGCCGCGCGCAGGCCCTCGTCCGGGACGTAGCCCAGGAAGCGGACCCGGTGGGCGACTCCCAGGGCCCGCGCCAGCTTCTCGAGCGCGGGCCGCTGCTCGCCGTCGCCCACGATCTCCAGGTGGGCGTCGAGCTCGGCGGGCAGCACGGAGATCGCCTCGATGAGCACGTCCACGTTCTTCTCCACCGCGAGCCGGCCGGTGAACAGGACGGTCGGGTGCGCGGCCGGCTGCCGCCGCTCGCCGTCGTGGGCCTCGTAGTCGGCGATCCGGATCCCGTTGGACACGGCGAGCACGGTGTCGGGGAAGCCGTTGCGGCGCATGGCCTCCACCGCGAGCGGGGTCGGTGCGGTCACCACGTCGCAGGCGCCGAACACCCGCACCATGTCCCGCCACGACACCGCGCGGTAGCGGTTCAGCACCCATGCCGGGAACGGCAGGAACGGCTCAAGGTTCTCGGGGACGAAGTGGTTGGTGGCCACGGTGCGGATGCCCCGCCGCCGGGCCTCCCGCACCAGCATCCGGCCGAGGATGTAGTGGCACTGGACGTGCACGACGTCGGGTCGCACCTCGTCCAGCACGCGGCGGATCTCCCCGGCCACCTGCCACGGGAAGCACAGGCGGAAGTACGGGTGGGTGAAGGCCCGGTGGGAGCGGAGCCGGTGCTCGACCACGCCGTCGTCCTCGGCCCGGTACGACGGCCCGGGGTCCGGCCGTGCGCACAGGACGTGCACCCGGTGGCCCTGCTCGTGCAGGCCCCGGGCCAGACGGTGCCCGAACTGCGCGGCCCCGTTGACGTCCGGGGGGTAGGTCTCGGCGCCCAGGAGGACAGTCAGGGGGCGTGCGGCGGAGGCGGTGTGGGCGCTCAAGCGTGTCTTCCCGGTCGGTCGTGTGCGGGGCGGTCGGATGCCGTGGGGCGGTCGGATGCTGCGGGGCGCCGTGCGGCGGAGCCCGAGGGGGGCTGCGCCCGGTCCTGCCGTGCGCGTTCGGCCCGGCGCTCGAGCACCTCCGGGTGGTGCTGTGAGAGCACGGCGACCCCGACTATAGCAACGCCGCCTGCCGCGGCCATGAGCATCCCGACCGGGACGGAGAAGCCCGGCACCGCCTCGCCCAGCACCAGCAGCCCCAGGAGGACGCCCACCATGGGGTCGATCACGGTCAGCCCCGCGATCACGAGGTCCGGCGGACCCGACGCGAAGGCCGTCTGCACGAACCACCCGCCCAGCACGGCGGCGACGACGGCGGTGCCCGCGGCCAGCCAGTTGACGTCGTCCAGGGGCGTCCCGGCGCTGCCCTGGATGCGGATCAGGGTCAGCCGCACGAGCACCGCCACGAATCCGTAGAGGATGCCGGCGCCCACCACGTAGAACGTCCCGCCCAGGCTGCGGCCGAACATCGCCGCGGAGACCCCCAGGACGCAGATCAGCACCACGAGCATGACCACCACGGTGTGCTCGGCCCACCGCGAGATGCCCCGGGCGGGGTCGGTCGCCGCCACGGCGCACGTCACGAAGACCGCCCCGCCCGCGGTGCACAGTCCGATCGCCGTCCAGGTGCGCCGGTTGATCCGCAGCCGGCGGTGCCGTGCGTGCAGCAATGTGGTGATCACCAGGGCCACCACGCCGATCGGCTGGACCACCGTCACGGTGGCGAGTCCCAGGGCGGTGACGTTGAGGCCGGTGCCGAGGCCCAGCAGGGTGAGACCCAGCAGCCAGCGGGGACGGCGCAGCAGGACCGCGATGCTGCGCAGGCGCAGCCGTCCCTTCGCGACGTCCGCCACGGCACTGCCCTGCTGCTGCGTCCCGACGGCCAGGCACACGGCCGAGAGCAGCGCCAGGGCGACCGCCAACCACTGGCTCATGGCATCCACCGATCTGTCGTCACGCCCGGGAGTCTATCGAGCCGGCCCGCCCGTCCGGCCCGGGGCGCGTGGACACCCGGTGAACACACGGGGAAGGCCCGGAAGCCTGTGGCTTCCGGGCCCTCGACCGGTGCGCTCGTCCACGGGGAACCCATGGACGGCGACGTCACCGGAACAGCTTGCGGAGGAAGACGACGAACGCGCTCCCCGCCACGGCCAGCACCGTGAGCGGCTGCCACCGCTCGCCGAGGCCGGACCCGGCGGACGAGCCGGAGGTCGAGCGGGACTTCGCGCCGCCCTGGGCGAGGAGGCCCTTCACGTCCTTCGGGGTGGTCTTCACGGTGCGGCTGGTGCGGTCCACGAAGCCCTTGGTGGTGGACTGGATGGTCTCCGCACGGCCCTGCACGTCGTCGCGCAGCGTCTTGAGGTGCTCGCGGCGCAGCTTGAGCCGGTGCCGCAGCTGCTCCTCGGTGGGCGCCGGGGGCTTCTGCTGGGCCGGGTCCTGCGCGGCCTCCCGCTTCTCCTGCTCCTTGCGCTCGCGGGCCAGCTGCTCCTCGCGCTGGACACGGCTCTCGGTGTAGGCGGAGCCCTCCTTGACCACGCCGAGGTCGTACTTGACCCCGAAGAGCGCCTTGCGCGGCACGAGCGGAAGGGCCTTCTTGATGGTGGACACCCCGATGAGCGCCGCGACGGCCAGGATGATCAGGAACAGCACGGCGAGCAGCAGGGCGGCCAGCCAGGCCGGCATGATCTGCGACAGACCCGCGATCGCCGCGCCGACCAGGGCGATCGTGGCGAGCAGCAGGAACACGAGGCCGACGACGACGAAGGCCGCGCCCTTGCCCAGCGTCTTCGCCTTCTCCGTGAGCTCGAGCTTGGCGAGCTGCGCCTCGTCCTTGAGCTGCTTGGGCAGCAGCCTGGCGAAGACCTTGACGACATCGAGGATCGACGCCGATCCGGGATCGGAGTGCTCCGACCCCGCTCCCGACGCTCCGCCCGTGCTGGGGCCTACCGAATGACTCATGCCCGCCTCCGTTGATGATGAGAAAAGTACGTGGACTGAGCACCAAGCTACCATCGGGGACGCCGCCGGCGGGCGCGCACGGGCCGGTCGTCCGCCGGAGCGGCGCACACGGAAGGTGCCCGTCCGATCGCCGGACGGGCACCTTCCGTGTGCGGGTGACTAGTGCCGCTTCTTGTCGTCCTTCTTCTCCTTGTTGTCGACGAAGTGCACCTTGACGTACTCCTTCTTGCCCTTCTTGCCCTTCTCGTCGGAGCAGACGAGGACCTTCCACTTCGCGTCGTGCTTGTCGACGGACCACGCCTGGCGCCGCAGGTCCTTGAGCGCCCGCTCGCTCTTCAGACCGCACTTGTTGGCGGCCCGCTTGGCGGCCTTGTCATAGGACAGGTCCTTGGTCTCGACGCTCTTCTTGGCCCCGTTCTTCTTGTAGGTCTCGATGTGCACGACGACCTTGCCGTCCGTGGTGTCCCTGTCGCCCCACCCGCCGGCGAGCGCCGGCGTCATGGACCCACCCGTCACGAGCAATCCCGCCAGTGTGGCGGCGGCCAGCCTGCTGCGCAGATTTTTCACTTTGTCCCCCTCGTTGGAAAAGATGAGGTGACCCTAAGTCCGGCCTGACTAGGGGTTCAATAGCAAATCTTGACAAAGACAAATCATTACGTTCACAAATCGGCTCTGTCACGAGCGCGCCCCGTCGGTAGCATCCAGGACCCCCGCCCGGGCCTAGTGGCGCCCCGCCCCGGAGGATCCCAGGAACCGTCGCCGCGCACTCTTCGTCACGGCGCCGAGCGCCCGCTCCAGCGGCCCCTGCCCCATGGTCCGCTGCCACGTCACGGCGAACAGGACCGCCGACACGAGCTGGACGGCGAGCCACAGATGGGGCCGGTCCTCGTGGACCTCGAACGACAGGACGACCAGGTGCGCGGTGTACAGGGTCAGGGTCATCGAGCCCATCGCCGACAGGGGCAGCAGCCAGGCGCCGACCACGCGGGAGATCAGCAGGAAGGCGCCCAGGACGGCCATGCCCGTGCCGAGGCTGACCGCGATGGCCAGGGGGGTGTTGGTGTGCGGCGCGTCGACGGCGAGCGACCACCAGGTGTCGGTGGGCAGCCAGTCCTCGCCCCAGACCAGGATCTCGTCCAGTTGCCTAGCGTCCCCCGACGAGGAGGCCAGCAGCCGTTCGTAGCCGCCGAGGCCGTGGAGCAGGACGTACGAGGCCGCCTGCGCGCAGACCGACAGACCCACGCCGACCGCCAGGAGGCGCAGCTGGGTCGCCCTCCTCCGCAGATCGAGCCGGCCGAGCCCCATGCCGGTCAGCAGGTAGGTCAGGTAGGCGAGCGCCGGATAGGTGCCGGTCAGCAGCAGCTGGGCCGCCGTCGCCCCCGGCTCCGTCAGCAGCTCCCCGAACGCGGGGTTGTCGGCGACGGGCTCGGGCAGTGCGTCGCGCAGCGACTGCATGAGCACCGGAGCCACGAGCAGGAAGACCGCCGCCGAGCCGAACAGCGGCTTCGGGCCCGCGCGCAGGAAGGGAACGGCCAGGAGGAAGAACACGCCGTAGTAGATGAGGATGTTGTCCGCCGGCAGGTCGTCGGCCAGCAGGGATCCGATGGCCAGTCCCAGCACCGCGATCAGCACCGCCCGCACCACGAGCGCCACACGGTCGGCGCCCAGCTCCCGGCCTCCGTGCGGGCGGGGTCCACCGGTGGACAGGGCGAGTCCCACGCCCGCCAGCAGCGCGAACAGCGCCG
The DNA here is from genome assembly GCF_002287015.1 of Kocuria sp. WN036. NCBI lineage: Bacteria > Bacillati > Actinomycetota > Actinomycetes > Micrococcales > Micrococcaceae > Kocuria > Kocuria sp. WN036. The sequence goes on along the minus strand of NZ_NSKF01000021.1, from coordinate 42,323 downwards.
CCGAGTCCCCGGAGAAGAGGATCTGCGACCAGGTCGGCTCGCCGGTCTCGTCGTCGGAGGACGGCAGGACGTGGACGGACATGAGACCGATGAGCGCCAGACCGCGGGCCGCGTCGACGCCGGTCAGACGCCTCGACGGCTTCCCCGCGGCGCCCCGCTCCCGGGACGGGGCGGGTCCGGCTGCCCTGCTGGCCGACCAGCGCATGGTGCCCCCTGAGATGCCGAGCCTCGTCCGGAAGCCCGCCGAGGATGCGGTCCGGTGCGTCCAGGATCTCGGCTCGTCCGGGACCGCCCTGGACTCATGATGCGCCCCGGACTTCCGTGCCCGCTAGGAGAAACATAAGGATTCCATAAGACCTGCGCGCGCCTCGGGCCGGGGCGGGCAGTCCGCTCCCCGCCGCTTCCGCCCTGTCGGGCAAAGAGCGGGCATTACTTTTGCCACTGGATGCGGGTCAATGGAAGGGAGCTTGATCCGAGCTCCCGCCGGAAGGACGACCACCATGACCGCCATCCCCCGGGCCCATCCCGCCGAGTCCCTCGTCCGGGCCGGCGTCGTCGGCGCGCTCGCCGCCCGCGGCGTCACCGTCACCTCCGTCGAGATGCTGTTCGACGGCCAGGAGTGGGCCGTGACCGTGTCCCACCACCCGCCCGACATGTCGGAGAGCGATGTGCGGGTGGCGGTCTGGACCGCCGTCCTCAACTACACGGCCGTCTTCGACGTGCCCGCGCCCTCCGACGGGGTGCGGATCAGCGTCACCGGCTGACGCGCGACGCGCCGGGGCGTCACGGCCATGAGGTTGGCCGCGTCGTGGGTGCGACACCGTCGAGGTGCCCCTGAACGCCACGGACGAGCAGGTCCGGGCCGCAGCCCGCGAGCTCGCCGCCGAGTACGCGCACTGGAGGCAGTGGGTAGCACTACTAGGCGGTCACCGACCGGCCGGGAGTGATACCGGCGGCGAATGCGCTGGAGAAACCATAGGGCTGTCTCAGCATCACCACAGGGCCAGTCCGTACAAATGGATCATGACCCGGGGCTACCGTATCCGGGTCAGACCCCGAGGAGACCCCCGTGGAGCACGAGCCCCCTGTCGAGCACGACGCGGACGCAGAGGTCGCCGCCGCCCTGGAATCCCGCCATCCGGGACTGCAGTTCCGCCGTGACGAGGACGGGGCGCTGCACCGCTTCAGTGACATCCCGCTCACGGCCACCGGCGTGCTGTCCGGTCGCCCCTTCGTCTTCACCTACCGGGGCGACCTCGCCCGCTTCCGTGTGTGGCCCACCGGCACCCAGACCCCGAGCGTCCATGACCACCGGCCCTCCGGGTTCCCGAAGCTGGAGTCCTCTCGCGGCAAGATCGTCGGCGACCCGCTGTCCAGCTCCCTGACGGCCGACCAGCTCATCGAGGTGCTCGGCGAGATGATCAAGATGGCTCTCACCCATCTGAAGCCGGGCCCCGACTCCCTCCTCCCGGTCACGATCACCATGCCGGGTAGGCTGCTGGAGCCCGAGCAGGTCACCGCGCTGCTGGCGCCGTTCACCGGCCGCGACCTGCCGCCGCAGGAGGCGTTGCTGGACTGCGCAGATCTGAGCAGCTTCTCCCTGGAGGCCCTGGGCCTGCTGGCGGAGCGCACTGCCGACCTGTTCAACATCATCACCCTGGTCGGGGCCAGTACCGAGCTCGCCGAAGCGTTCACCGACGATGCGCAAGCAGAGGCGATACGCCACATGAAGCACGCCCTGATGGCTCGGCGCCGGGCCGAGCGCGAAAGGCGCGAGGGGCGCGGCTGAGACGGGCTGTCAGCACACATGGTCTCCTGACCCGCGCGCGGCCGCCCGACACCAGAGGACTCCCTGATGATCCTCACTCGCCCCCAAGGAGGCGGCCACCGCCCTGGAGGACCGATTCCTTCGCCCTGCTCCTGAAGCACCGGGGCGATCAGTTCCCACAGGCGGTCGTCGACCATCCACGACTGCGTCCTCGTCGTCGTGCAGGCACTGTGAACCACTCACACACGAGTGAGCAACGACGGACCGGGTCCTGAGACCAGGTCCCGGTGTCCCCAGGATGCAGCCGTCGTCGGGGACGACGGAGGCCCCCACCGGCGTTTCCACCGGTGAGGGCCTCCTGTGCTGCTCCCCCGACTGGACTCGAACCAGTAACCCTTCGATTAACAGTCGAATGCTCTGCCAATTGAGCTACGGGGGACCGTGCACGCGGACGTGCAACGAGCCATCACTTTACCGTTCCCGCCGGGCTTCGACAAATCCGGTTCCGCCCGGTGGCGTCAGTCCTGGCGGAGGCCGCGCCGCTGCATCTCCAGCTCCAGCAGCTCCCGCTGGAGCTCCTGGTAGCGCTCGCGCTGCCCGGTGGGATCCGTGCGCTGGAGCTCCGCCAGCCGGTCCGACTTCCGCCGGTTGATCTGCAGCTCGAAGAGGCGGTTGAGGATGTCCGCGGTGTAGCGCTCCAGCTGCTGCTGCGTGGTGGCCGGCAGCGGGGTCACGGCGAGCTCGGCGAGGTAGCCGTGCAGCGGCTCGGGCAGGTGTCCGCGCACCCCGTCCACCCAGGCCTGCCCGCTCGGCACGGCGGAGCCGTCGCCGAGCAGCTCGGCGCGCGCGGCGAGCACGGCGTCGTGCACGGCCCCGTGCACGGGGTAGCGGAAGTCGCTGAGCCCGAACTCCTCCCAGTGCCGCGCGAGCATCAGGTCCGGGCACTGGATGACGGTCTCGAGGGCCTCGCGCTCCATCCGGGCCACGGGCTCGCGCGGGTCGGGCAGCTCGACCGGGGCCGGCCCGGACGCCTCCGGCTCCGCCGGCCGGTGCGGCGCGGGGGCCTCCTCCCGCTGGGCGCGGCCCGCGGCGTCGACGGCCCGCTGGACCTCCGCCGGCTCGAGCCCGAGCCAGCCCGCGAGCTGCCGCGCGTAGGCGGGGCGCAGGGAGCGGTCGCGGATCCGCGCCACGATGGGCGCACAGGCGCGCATCGCCCGGATGCGGCCCTCGATGGTGTCCAGGTCGAAGTTCTTCAGCGTCGCGCGGATCGCGAACTCGAACAGGGGGCGGCGGTTCTCCACGAGCTCGGCCACGGCGGCGTCCCCGCGGGCGAGCCGGAGGTCGCAGGGGTCCATGCCGTGGGGCTCGACCGCCACGTAGGTCTGCGCCACGAACTTCTGGTCCTCCTCGAACGCGCGCAGGGCGGCCTTCTGCCCGGCGGCGTCGCCGTCGAAGGTGAAGACGACCTCTCCCCCGCCGCCGTCGTCGGAGAGGAACCGCCGGACGATCTTGATGTGCTCGGCCCCGAAGGCGGTGCCGCACGTGGCCACCGCCGTGGTCACGCCCGCGAGGTGGCAGGCCATGACGTCGGTGTAGCCCTCGACGACGACGAGGCGCCGCTGCCTGGCGATCTCCCGCTTCGCGAGGTCGATGCCGTAGAGCACCTGGGACTTCTTGTACAGGGCGGTCTCGGGGGTGTTGAGGTACTTCGGGCCCTGGTCGTCGTCGTGGAGCTTGCGGGCGCCGAAGCCGATGACCTCGCCGGCGACCGCGCGGATGGGCCAGACGAGCCGGCCGCGGAACCGGTCGTAGAGCCCGCGGTTGCCCTCGGAGAACATCCCGGTGAGCTTGAGCTCCTGGTCCGTGAAGCCGCGCTCCCGCAGGTGCTTGAGGAGGTGGTCCCAGCCGCGGGGCGCGTAGCCCACGCCGTAGCGCCGGGCCGCCTCGCCGTCGAAGCCCCGCTCGCCCAGGAACTGCTGGGCGGGGGCGGCCTGGCGGGTGTAGAGGTTGCGCTGGAAGAACTCCGCGGCGACCTTGTGCGCGTCCAGCAGGCGCTGGCGGCGGCCGACCTCCTCCTTGTTCGGCCCGGAGCCCTGCTCGTAGTGCAGCTCGTAGCCCACCCGGGCCGCGAGCTTCTCCACGGTCTCGGAGAAGGTGGTGTGGTCCATCGTCATGAGGAAGGAGATGACGTCCCCGGACTCGTCGCAGCCGAAGCAGTGGTAGGTGCCCATCTGCGGCCGCACGTGGAAGGACGGGGTGCGCTCGTCGTGGAACGGGCAGAGCCCCTTCCAGGAGCCGATGCCGGCGCTCTTGAGGGTGACGTAGCCGTCGACGATCTCCTTGATGTCGGTGCGCGCCCGCACCTCGTCGATGTCCTCGCGTCTGATCAGTCCTGCCACACCGCCAGTCTAGGCGCGCGGCCGGACGGCGGAGGGCCGCCCCGGGCCGCGCGGTGGATCGCCGTGCGGCCCGGGGCGGCCCGTGGAGCGGGAGCCGTCAGCGGCTCAGCGGGAGCGTTCCCGCAGGTCCTGCCGGGTCCGGGTACCGGTCAGGGCGAGGCCGCCCAGGGCGCCCACCGCGGCGAAGGCGAAGAAGCCCCACGGGTAGGCCAGGCCCGCCGTCAGCAGGGTGCCCCCGATGATCGGGCCCGAGATCGCCCCGAGCCGGCCGACCCCGGCGGACATGCCCAGCGCCGTGGCGCGCACGCGCGGCGGGTGATTGGCGGCGGTGAACGCGTAGACGAGCACCTGGGAGGAGAACACGAAGCAGCCGGTGACGAAGACCATGGCGTAGATCCCGAGCAGCGGCAGCTTGATCGCCAGGGCCGCGAGCAGCGCGGCCGAGCCGAGGAACCAGATGATGCCGGCTGCGCGCGGGGTGATCCGGTCGGCCACCCGGCCGGCGACCGCCAGCCCCGCGATGGCGCCCACGTTGAGGATCAGCAGGAAGCCGAGGGAGTTGCCGAGGTCGTAGTCGGCCGCCCGCATGATCTGCGGCAGCCAGGTGTTGAGCCCGTAGACGAGCAGCAGGCCCATGAAGGAGGCGACCCAGATGGCGATCGAGTTCCGGCGCCAGCCGGTGGAGAGCAGCATGGTGGCGCCGACCTTCTCGGCCTGCTCCTCGGCGGTGTGGTGCTCGAGGTGCACGCCGTAGTGCTCGGCCACGGCGCGGGCCTCGGCCATCCGCCCCTTGGACGCGAGGAACGAGGGGGACTCGGGGAGGAACACGAGCATGAGAGGCACGAGGACGAGCGCCGGCAGGGAGCCCAGGACGAACATCTCCTGCCAGCCGAACTGGACGACGACGACGATGGCGAGCGCCGCGGTGAGCACCGCGCCCACGTGGTAGCCGGTCATCACCAGGGTCGTGGCGTTGGAGCCCCGGCCGAGGCGGGCGAACTCGGTGACCATCGCGATGGCGGTGGGCAGGCAGCCGCCGAGGCCCAGGCCGGCGAGGAAGCGCAGGAGGCCGAAGACGAACACGCTCGGGGAGAACGCCGCGGCGAAGGTCAGCAGGGAGAACATGACCACGGCGCCGATGAGCATCTTGCGGCGGCCGAGCCGGTCGGTGAGGTAGCCCATGGTCAGCGCGCCGATCATCATGCCCACGAGGCCGACGGTGGCCACGGCGGTGCCCTGCGCGGTGGTCATCCCGAGCTCGTTGTTCTCGAGCATGGACGGCAGCACCGCGCCCAGGACCACGGCGTCGAAGCCGTCCAGCAGCACCGCGATCCAGCACAGCGGCGCCACCCACGCCCGGGAGCGGAGGACGGGCCGGGCGCCCGGGGAGGAGGGGGACGCGGCCTGCGGGGCGGGTCCGGTGGAGTTTTCCATGACGATCAGACCTTTGTGAGGAGGAGCACAAACGCGCCGAGTCTAGGGAGCGGCGCCGCGTGCGACCCAGCGCACAGTCATTGAACGGGATCGGCCGCCGCTCCGGTGGGACGGCTCACCAGAGCGGCTTGTCCCCCACCCGCCAGTGGGTGCCGCGGATCCGGTCGTGCAGGGACACGGCGGACAGGTCGGTGAGGGACGCGATCTGGTCCACCACGAGGCGCAGGCGGGCGGCCTCCGTGCCCGGCCCGTCGCCGAGGTCGTGCCAGTCGGCGGTGAAGGCGGGCGAGAGGAAACGGCCGTCGGAGTCCATCAGCGCCCCCACCAGGATCGAGAGCACCTCCTGCTGGTTGTCGTAGATCGGCTGGGCGTCGCGCACCGTGATGACGTAGGTCGTGGCGATGCCCTTGAGCACGCCGATCTCCTCCGTGGTCCCCTCCGGCACCACGAGCTGGGCGTCGTAGCGGGTCAGCGGGTCCTCGCCGTAGATGTCCCGGGTGGCGCCGACCGCGGACATCGCGAAGCGGCCGATGAGCTGGCTCGTCATGTTCTTCAGCCGGGCGAGGTCCTTGCGGGACCCGTCCATCTCCCGGACCCACAGGGACGAGTCCTCGAGGCGGGTCAGGGCGGCGTCGAGGGACTCCGGCGCGGCCTCGGGCAGGTACCAGCGCCGGGTGAGCTCGAGCACCCGGTCCCGCTGGGTGGTGTCGGCGAGCCAGCCCAGCTGCACGAGCCCGGAGGCGATCGCGTCCTCGACGTCGTGCACGGAGTAGGAGATGTCGTCCGAGAGATCCATGACCTGGGCCTCGAGGCACTTGGTGCGCGCCGGGGCGCCGTCGCGCAACCACGCGAACACCGGCAGGTCGTCCGTGTAGACCCCGAACTTCGGGGACCTGGTCCCGTCCGGGCGCAGCGGCGCCTCGTGGGCCTCCCAGGGGTACTTGCACACGGCGTCCAGCACGGCGCGGGTGAGGTTCAGGCCCGCGGGCCGCCCGTCGTCGTCGAGCACCTTGGGCTCGAGCCGGGTCAGCAGGCGCAGGGTCTGCGCGTTGCCCTCGAAGCCGCCGATGTGCTGGGTCAGCCGGTGCAGGGCCGCCTCCCCGTTGTGCCCGAACGGCGGGTGCCCGAGGTCGTGGGAGAGGCAGGCGGCGTCGACGACGTCGGGGTCGCAGCCGAGCATCCGGCCCAGCTCCCGGCCGATCTGGGCGACCTCGAGGGAGTGGGTCAGGCGGTTGCGCACGAAGTCGTCGGTGTCCGGGGAGACGACCTGGGTCTTGGCCGCCAGCCGCCGCAGCCCCGAGGAGTGCAGGATCCGGGCGCGGTCCCGCTCGAAGTCGGAGCGGTACTTGTTGTGGTGGTCCTCCGCCACCCAGCGCGCGACGTCGCGGGCCTCGTAGCCCGGGGCGGGCGCGCCGGTGCGGTCGATCTCGATGGACGTGTGGGGCATGCCCGGTCCTTTCCGTGTGGTGGGGACGGCTCAGCCGCCGGAGACGTCGAGCTCCGCCGCGACCAGCCCCAGCCGCTCGGCGTCCCCCAGCTCGCGGGAGCCCAGCCAGCCGTCCGGCAGGTGCGGCTTCTTCGGGGAGCCGGCGCGGCCGCGCGGGCCCTCGACCGCCTCGCCCGGGTAGCCGAGGGACAGGTCGAGCTCGTCCAGCAGCTCGCGCAGGGTCGCGAGATCCGGCACCTGGGCCATCCTGGCGCGCAGCTCACCGCCCACCGGGTAGCCCTTGAAGTACCAGGCGACGTGCTTGCGGATGTCGCGCAGCCCCTTGGCCTCGTCGCCGAACATCTCCACGAGCAGCTCGGCGTGGCGGTAGATCGTGCGGGCGACCTGGTCCACCCCGGGGCGGAAGCGGTCGGGGCGGCCTTCGAAGGCGGCCTGCAGGTCCCCGAAGAGCCAGGGCCGGCCCTGGCAGCCGCGGCCGACGACCACGCCGTCCACGCCGGTCTGCTCGACCATGCGCACGGCGTCCTCGGCGCTCCAGATGTCCCCGTTGCCGAGCACGGGCACGTCCGGCAGGGCCTCGCGCAGCTGCGCGATGGCGTCCCAGTCCGCGGTCCCCGAGTAGTGCTGCTCGAGGGTGCGCCCGTGCAGGGCCACGGCCGCGACGCCGCTGTCGCGGGCGATCCGGCCGGCTTCGAGGAAGGTGAGGTGGCCGTCGTCGATGCCCTTGCGCATCTTGACCGTCACGGGGACGTTCCCGCGGGAGGCCTCCTGGACGGCGGTGCGCACGATCGCGGTGAACAGGTCGGTCTTCCAGGGCAGGGCGGAGCCGCCGCCGCGCTTGGTGACCTTGGGGACGGGGCAGCCGAAGTTCAGGTCGATGTGGTCGGCCCGGTCCTCCTCGACGACCATCCGCACGGCCTGCCCGACGTGGACGGCGTCCACGCCGTAGATCTGGATGGAGCGGGGCGTCTCGTCCGGGTCGTGGTCGATGATCCGCATCGACTCGGGCCGGCGTTCCACGAGGGCGCGGGCCGTGACCATCTCGGTGACGTACAGGCCGCCGCCGTACTCGCGGCACAGCCGGCGGAACGCCTTGTTGGTGACCCCGGCCATCGGCGCCAGCACCACAGGGACGTCGATCGTGAGCGCGCCCAGGTGCAGCGGCGGCAGGTCGAGCCGGGCGGGGTGGTTCTCGGTACGGGTGTCCATCACCGGGGAATTCTCTCACGGACGGCAGCGGCGCAGGGCCCCGGGGTGCTCCCCGGGGCCCTGCGCCGGCCGGCGCGGGTCAGATCCAGCGCGGGTTCGCCACGTCGGCGCCGACCTCGAGGCGGGCCCCGCCGCGCCCGGAGGCCCACTGCGCGACCGCGGCCAGGTCCCCGCGCACCAGGATCCCCGCGTCCTGGCCGGCGCCGGCCCCGAGCTCACCGAGCTCAGGGGCGTCACAGACCTGGATCCGCAGCCCGGGGTCCTTGTCCTGTCCCGCCCAGTTGCCGGTCACGTCCTTCAGCAGCCGGGTCAGGACCTCGGCCGGGACGTCCGAGAAGCGGGCCCCGTTGTCGAGGTCGACCGCGTGGATCCAGACCTCGCGGTTGCGCATCCAGACGGTCTCCGTGGCCGGCACGGTCCTGCCCTGGGCGGTCCGCACCTCGTGGCTCCACGCCGCCTCCGGGGTGTCCCGCCACTCGACGTTCAGGGACACCGAGGCGTGGTCGTTGAGGTGGCGCAGCGCCCGGGCCGGCAGGGTCGCCCCGTAGGCGATCTCCTGGTTGCGGGCCTGAGGGGAGGAGTACATCGGGGTCTCCACCCCGGTGTTGGCCCACTGCACGAGCCGGGTCAGGGCGCGGGCGTTGTAGCCGACGTGGGCGATGACGTGCCGGCGGGACCAGCCGGGCAGCAGTGAGGGTCCGTCGAGCTCGTCGTCCGTGAGCTCGTTGACCTTGCGGGACCAGAACGCCGTGCCGCGGCGCACCAGCAGCAGCTGGGCCTTGAGGTCCTCGTCGGTGGTGAGGTCCTGACGGGCGACCATGGCTGACTCCTCTCGTGCCCGCGCTCAGGCGGGGTCGACGATCTTGTTGGTGAGCACGCCCAGACCGTCGATCTCGACCTCCACCACGTCGCCGGACTTCAGGAAGACCTGCGGGTTGCGGGCCCGGCCCACCCCGCCGGGGGTGCCGGTGAGGATGATGTCCCCGGGGTTCAGCGGCAGCATCGTGGAGAAGTAGGCCACGAGGTGCTCCGGGGTGAACAGCAGGTCCCCGATCGAGTGCTCCTGCATGGTCTCGCCGTTGACCCGGGTGTGCAGGACGGCCTGCTTCGGGTCGAACTCGTCGGCGGTGACCATGACGGGGCCCACCGGGGTGGACTTCGCCCAGATCTTGCCCTGCAGCCACTCCTTGGTGCGGAACTGCCACTCGCGCATGGAGATGTCGTTGGCGGCGGCGTACCCGGCGATGTACTGACCGGCGTCGGCCTCGTCCACCTTGTACGCGCGCTTGCCGACGACGACGACGAGCTCGCCCTCCCAGTCCAGCTGGGGGTCCTCGGCGACGGCCTCGATGTCGTCGTTCGGGCCGGTGAGGGTCTCGGTGAACTTGGCGAAGATCGTGGGGTAGGACGGCAGGTCGCGGCCCATCTCCTGGATGTGGCTCTTGTAGTTGAGCCCCACGCACAGGACCTTGCCGGGGTCGGCGACGATCGTCTCGAGCTCGGCGCCGGCGGCCGGGTGCGTCGGCCCGGAGGCGTCGGCGGCGATCTGCTGCCAGTTCTCCTCCGCGAGCAGGGCGCCGAGGTCGGGGCAGCCCTCGATCTCGGTGAACACCTCGCCGTCGAGGCGGGCGGCCGTGGTGGTCCCGTTGGTGCGCAGGGTTGCAAGCTTCATCGGTCAGTGTCTCCTGGGTCGGGATGTGGGGGTCGGTGTGCGGCGGCGCCCGGCGGGGCGCCACGGACGTGGTCCGGCGCGCGGGGCGGTCCGCTCCGCGCGCCGGAGGTGCGGTGCTACTTCTCCTCGCCCTCCACGAAGGTGCGGTTGAAGTTCAGCTTCTCGACGATCGGCTGGTCGCCGAACTTGAACAGGTCGAACCCGGTCTCGGCCTGGATCTGCCAGGCCGTCCAGGACGGGACGACCACCAGGTCGCCCTTCTCCACGACCCGGACCTCGCCGTCGAGCACGAACCGGCCGCGGCCCTCGAAGACCTGGTAGACGCTGGAGCCGACCTCCCGCGTCGTGCGGGTCTCGGTGCCGGGGCGGAAGCGGTGGAACTCGGCCCGGATGGTGGGCATGACGTCCCCGCCGGTGGTGGGGTTCACGAAGCGCACGGCGGCGTGGCCCTGCTCCACGGTGGCGGGGTAGCCCTCGTCCTCGATCGCCAGCTGCTCGGTGAGCGCCCGGTCGGTGTGCTCCCACCGGTAGGCCCCGATCGGGGAGGACACGGTGTTGCCCAGACCCGACAGGGGCCGCAGGCCCGGGTGGCACCACAGCCGCTCGCCGCGGGAGAACTCCGGGGTGGACTCGTCGGTCACCCGGTCGATGCCGAACTCGAAGAACGCGGTGTCGGTGTAGTGCACGAACGGGATGTCGAGGCCGTCGATCCACGCCATGGGCGCATCGAGCTCGTTGTGGTGGCCGTGGAAGTTCCAGCCCGGGGTGAGCAGGAAGTCCCCGCGGGACATCCGCACCGGGTCGCCGTTGACCACGGTCCACACGCCCTCGCCCTCGACCACGAAGCGGAAGGCGTTCTGGGAGTGCCGGTGCTCGGGCGCCACCTCGTGGCCGCCGAGGTACTGGATGGCGCACCACAGGGTGGGGGTGGCGTACGGGCGCCCGCCCAGACCGGGGTTCGCCAGCGCGATGGCCCTGCGCTCCCCGCCGCGGCCCACGGGCACCAGGTCCCCGGCCCGCTCGGCCAGCGGCAGCAGGTTCTTCCACTCCCACACGAACGGGACGGCCGCCGAGGCCGGGGCCTCCGGCATGAGGTTGCCGATCTCCGTCCACAGCGGGACCATGTGGCCCGACTCGAAGTCCTGGTAGAGGGCGTCGAGCTGGGCCTGCTCCTGAGGCGTGGGGGCCGGGACCGTCATCTGGTTGTCGTGACTCATGGTGAGCTCCTCGGTGCTCGCGGGTCGCGGGGCGGACCACCCTGCGCTGTGATGTGAGTTACTGGCCACGCTAGAGCAGGCACCGGCGGGACCGGCAATGAATTCTGCTGGATGGAAACTTCCTCCGGTGCTCCACGGCCGCTTCACCGGGGCCGGCCGGACTCGATCTCCGCGGCGATCTCGCCCTCGATCTCCCGGCACACCTCCCGCAGCGCCCGGATCACCGCCCGGTCCTCGATCACGCCGGCCCGCTGCACGGGCACGGACACCGACAGGGCGGCCAGGGGGCGCCCCTCGGGATCGCGCACGGCGCAGGCCACGGCGGAGACGCCGCGCTCGGCCTCCTCGCGGTTGAAGGCCAGTCCCACAGAGCGGATCATCGCCAGGGACCGGACGAAGGAGCCGAAGGCGGCCTCGTCCAGGTACTCCCCCACGGTCCGGGCCGAACCCGTGCGGAACAGCCGCGCGAGGTCCTCCTCGGAGAGGTAGGACAGGAGGAGCTTGCCCGCGGAGGTGGCGGCCGCCGGGAGGACGGCGCCGCGCCGGTCGCCGACCTTGAGCAGCCCCGCCCCCTCCACGGAGCTGAGGAAGCGGACCGTGGTGCCGACCCTGACCATGAGGTTCGTGGTCTCGTGGGTCCGTTCGCTGAGCAGCTCCAGGTAGGGCTGCACGAGAGCGCGCAGGCGGCTGTGCGAGCCGGACTCGGGGACCGAGACGCCGAGCCCCGGCCCCGCGAGGTAGCGGCGGGAGTCGTCCTGGACGGCGAAGCCGCGGTAGACGAGCATCGACAGGAGGCGGTGCGCGGTGGAGGGGGCGACGCCCAGCTCCTGCGCCACGTCCTTGAGCCGCACCCCGCCGGAGTCGCGCAGCATCTGGAGCAGGCGCAGGACGTTGTCCACGGACTGCAGGGAGTAGGCCGGCTTCCGCTCCAGGTCCTGGTTCTGCACGGGCCCAGTCTAGGCGCCCGCCGCACCCCGATGGAGATCCACGACACACCGTTTGTTCCATCCAGCAGAATAAGTTTCGGGGCGTGCCGGTCACGGGCACATCCTGGTGTGACGCGCCGCACGCCGGTGGCGCCCCTCACCTGTGAAACGGAGTCCCGATGTCCGCAACGGCTCTTGCCGCCGCCGCCCCGCCCGCCCCGGTGGGCCGGCGCGCCCGATGGATCGCCGTGCTGGTCTGCTGGCTGCTCATCGTCTTCGACGGCTACGACCTCATCGTCTTCGGCACGGTCAAGCCCTCCCTCATGGAGGAGTGGGGGATGTCCCAGGCGACCGCCGGCACGGTGGGCTCCTCGGCGTTCCTCGGCATGATGATCGGGGCGGTCTTCGCCGGGCGGCTCTCCGACGGGCTGGGCCGGAAGAAGACGGTCGTCTGGTGCACGGTGGTGTTCTCCCTGGCGACCGTGGCGTGCGCCGTGGCCCCCGACGAGTGGGTCTTCGCGCTGCTGCGCCTCGTGGCGGGGCTCGGCCTGGGCGGTCTCGTGCCCTCGGCCAACGCCCTCGCCGCGGACTTCATCCCGCCCCGGTGGCGCTCGGCCATGGCCACGCTCATGATGTCCGGCGTGCCGATCGGCGGCTCGCTCGCCGCCCTGACCGGCATCCCCGTGATCCCGGCGGACTGGCTCGGCTGGGAGGGCTGGCGGTGGATGTTCGTCTTCCCCGTCCTGGCCCTCGTCGTGCTCGTGCCCGTGGCCCTGAAGGTGATCCCCGCCGACCCCGGCCCGGAGCAGCGGGCCGCCGCGGCCGCCGCGCAGATGCACGGGCCCGGCTTCGGGTCCCTGCTCCGCCCGCCCCACCTGACCATGAGCATCCTGTTCGCCGCCGCCACCCTCGCGACCCTCTTCGCCTGGTACGGGCTGGGCACCGAGCTGCCGAACCTCATGCGGCTGCAGGGCGCGCAGATCGGCGGGGCCCTGACGTTCGCGCTCGTCCTCAATCTCGGCGCGGTGCTGGGCTCCGTGCTCACGGCCTGGGCCGGGGACCGGTTCGGTCCGGTGCTCACCGGCGCCGTCGCCTCGGGCGCCGCCGCGGCCGGGCTGCTCGTGATCATGGTCGTCGGCGACGAGCCGGTCTGGCTGATCTACCTGATGCTCGTGCTCGCCGGTGTCGGTACGCACGGCACGCAGTCCCTGATCATCGGCGCCATCACCCTGTACTACCCGGACAGCCTCCGCGGCACCGCCCTCGGCTGGGCCCTGGGCGTGGGGCGCATCGGCGCCGTCCTCGCCCCGCAGACGGCGGGGCTCGTGCTCGGCGCCTACGCCGACCCCGCCGACGGCGTCCACCCCGTGTTCCTCCTCTTCGCGGGTGCGGCGGCCGTCGCCACGGTCCTGCAGTTCGCCCTCCTGCCCGTCATCACCAAGGCCCGCCAGGCGCCCCGGGTCGTACGGACCCAGCCGGTTGCCTGACATCGCCCAGCACAGCTCGAAAGGAATCACCACCATGGCACAGCACACCAAGGTCCTCGTCATCGGAGGCGGCATCGGCGGCTTCGGCAACGCCCTCGCCCTGCGCCGGCTCGGCGCGGAGGTCGAGCTCGTGGAGCAGGCCCCCGAGTTCGGGGAGGTCGGCGCCGGCCTGCAGATGTCCCCCAACGCCACCCGCCTGCTGCGCGAGTGGGGGGTGCTCGACCGGGCCGTCGAGACCGGCGTGGCCCCCCGGTACATCGTCTTCCGCGACGCCCTCACGGGCGAGGAGCTGCTCCGGGAGGACGTCACCGGCGAGTACTACGAGCGCTACGGCGCGCCCTACATCGTGGCCCACCGCTCGGACCTGCACCGCCTGCTCATGGAGGAGTGCGCCGAGCTCGGCGTGACCCTGCACAACAACGTCCGGGTCGCGAAGACCGAGAACGTGGAGGTCGACGGGCGCGCCGTGGCCCGGGCGACCGCCGACGACGGCCGGGTCTTCGAGGCCGACGCGATCGTCGCCGCGGACGGGATCAGGTCCGTGGTCCGCGCGCAGCTCTCCGACGACCAGCCCGTCGGCTCCGAGTACGTGGCCTACCGCGGCGCGCTGCCGATCTCGCAGATCACCCACGCCGGGGACATGGAGGCCGTGGTCGTGTGGATGGGACCCGAGTGCCACCTCGTGCAGTACCCGCTGCGCCAGGGGGAGCTGTTCAACACCGTGGCCGTCTACCGCTCGCCGTCCTTCGCCGCCGGTCAGCTCGTCTACGAGGGCGACGCCGAGCTGCGCGAGGCCTACCGGGACTGCGTGCCGGAGGTCCGGGCAGCACTCGACAACCTCAGCCACGTGCAGCGCTGGCCCATGTTCGACCGCGTGCCGATCGAGAACTGGGTGGACGGCAACATCGCCCTGGCCGGCGACGCCGCGCACCCGATGCTGCAGTACCTCGCCCAGGGCGCCTGCCAGGCACTCGAGGACGCCGCCGCCCTCGAGGCCATCGCCGCGAGGTCCGTGTTCGCGGACCCGGAGCACCACGACGCCTCCCGGTGGAACGCCGTGTTCCGGGAGTACAACGCCGTCCGCCAGCCGCGCACCGCGCGGATCCAGACGACGGCGCGGGTGTGGGGCGAGTCCTGGCACCTCACCGGCCCGGTCGAGCGGACCGTGCGCAACATGCTGTGGAAGTCCGCGGACCGGCACGGCATCTGGGACTACACCGACTGGCTCTACGGGGAGCAGGACTACACCGGCGCCGAGGTCAGCGCCGAGGCCGGCGACCGGGCCGAGGTCCGGCGCGTCGACGCGAGCACGGCCGGCTGAGCCCGTCCCCGCGCCGGCCGGACCCGGCGCCGGCACGCGGGAGGCCCCGGCACCTCGAGGTGCCGGGGCCTCCCGCGTGCCGGTGCTCGGCCCGTGCGCTCAGTCCCCGGCCTCCGCGAGGACGACGGAGGTCTCCACGACCGTGGCGGCGCCGGCCGCCAGGAGGTTGTCGACGACGGCGGTCAGCGGCTCCATCGACCCGTCCACCTGGAACTGCACGGGGTGGTGGTGGGCCAGCAGCGCGAGCAGCTGCTCGAGCGCGGGACCTGCCGCGGCGTCCCCCGGCGTCCAGCCGAGCACGACGTGGGCGGGCTCGTCCGGCCCGTCCTCAGGGGCGGGGGCGCCGGGGGCGGCGTCGAGCTCGACGGGCCGGTAGCTCACGGCGAACGCGGAGATCCTGCCCCGCTCCCCCGGGCCCACGCCGTTGCGCAGCACGAGCGCCCCGAAGGCGTGCGCGGCGTCGGAGAGGAACAGCTGGTTGACCCGTCCCACGGACAGGTCCGCCGGCTCGTCCCAGGCGTGCACGGCCCGGTAGAACGCCCACAGCGCCCGGGTCAGCTCGACCGAGCCGGTGGCCAGGTCCTCGACGGCCTGCGCCGGTGTCCCGTCGGGGTGCTCCCGCAGCGGCTGGAGGGGCAGGGCCCCGGCCGCCACCCGGACCACGCGCGAGTCCTGGACGGGGTCCAGGCCGGCGGCCCGGGCAAAGCGCTCGCCGGCCGAGCCGGGCGCCGCCTTCGTGCGCAGGGCCTGCACGCCCGAGGGCGAGCCCGCCGCCTCGGTGCGCAGCCGCTCCAGCAGGGCCCGCCCGAGCCCTTCGCCGCGGCGGTCGGGGGCGACCTCCACGTAGGCCCACAGCCTCGAGGGGTGCAGCGCCGACTCGTAGACCGTGCCGGCGGCGACCGGCACGCCGGAGTCCTCCGCCACGACCGTGCGGGACCACGGGGCGTCGTCGTCGGGGCGCAGGGTCGCCCGGAAGGCGGCGGCCTGGGGCGTCTCCGGGTCGGGCCACACCTCGAGCAGCCGCAGGTCGTCCCCGTCCCGCCAGGGCCGCAGCCCGGAGCCGGTCAGCGCGCCGCTCATCAGCGGACGAGCTTCCCGGCGAGGTAGGACTTCACCTGGTCGAGGGCCACGCGCTCCTGGGTCATCGCGTCCCGCTCGCGGATGGTCACGGCCTGGTCCTCGAGGGTGTCGAAGTCCACCGTGATGCAGAACGGGGTGCCGATCTCGTCCTGGCGGCGGTAGCGGCGCCCGATCGCCCCCGAGTCGTCGAAGTCGATGTTCCAGTTCCGGCGCAGCTCGGCGGCCAGGTCCTTGGCCTTCGGCGAGAGGTCCTCGTTGCGGGACAGCGGCAGCACCGCGGCCTTGACCGGGGCCAGGCGCGGGTCCAGCTTGAGGACCGTGCGCTTGTCCACCCCGCCCTTCGAGTTGGGCGCCTCGTCCTCGGTGTACGCGTCCACGAGGAAGGCCATCATCGACCGGGTCAGGCCGAAGGACGGCTCGATCACGTACGGGACGTAGCGCTCGTTGGTCTGCTGGTCGAAGTAGCTGAGGTCCGTGTTGGAGTGCTCGTTGTGCACGCCGAGGTCGTAGTCGGTCCGGTTGGCCACGCCCATGAGCTCGCCCCACGGGTTGCCCTGGAAGCCGAACCGGTACTCGATGTCGATGGTGCCGGCGGAGTAGTGCGCCCGGTCGTCCTCGGGGACGTCGTAGCGGCGCATGTGGTCCGGGTCGATGCCCAGGTCCGTGAACCAGTTCCAGCACGCCTCGACCCACTCGTCGAAGAAGTGCCCGGCCTCGGACGGGTGGGTGAAGTACTCGATCTCCATCTGCTCGAACTCGCGCGTGCGGAAGATGAAGTTGCCCGGGGTGATCTCGTTGCGGAACGCCTTGCCGATCTGCCCGATGCCGAACGGCGGCTTCTTCCGGGCGGCGGTGACCACGTTGTTGAAGTTCACGAAGATGCCCTGGGCGGTCTCGGGCCGCAGGTAGTGCAGGCCCTCCTGGTTGTCGACCGGGCCGAGGAACGTCTTGAGCAGCCCGGAGAACTGCTGCGGATCGGTCCACTGGCCCTTGGTCCCGCAGTTGGGGCAGGGGATCTCGGCCATGCCGTTCTCGGGGGCGCGGCCCTTCTTCTCCTCGAAGGCCTCGACCAGGTGGTCCTGGCGGGCGCGCTTGTGGCAGGAGGTGCACTCCACGAGCGGGTCCGTGAAGGTCGCCACGTGACCCGAGGCCTCCCACACGGCCTTCGGGAGGATGATCGAGGAGTCGAGGCCCACCATGTCCTCGCGCCCGCGCACGAAGGTCTGCCACCACTCGTGCTTGATGTTCTCCTTGAGCTCCGCGCCGAGGGGCCCGTAGTCCCAGGCGGAGCGGGAACCGCCGTAGATCTCACCCGCCTGGAACACGAAACCGCGGCGCTTGGCCAGCGAGATGACGTTGTCCAGCGTGGACTTGGGGGCCATGTGGGATTCCTCCAGGGTCTCGCCCGACCGCCGGCTGCGGACGCGCGTGGTGGGTGGTGTGGCCCGGCGGTGCGCCGGGCGGGGACCGGCCGTCGTCGGCCGTCACGAACGAGGACGCCGCGGGCGACGTCCTCGTCCCAGGGTAGCCAATTCCCGCCGTGCCCGACGACCGGACGGGACCTGGGACAATGGGGGCATGACGACTCCCCAGCAGCCTGGCGGCCCCGACGAACTGCCCATCCGCGACGACATGATCCGGCTGGGCCAGGCCCTCAAGCTGGCGAACCTCGCCGAGGACGGGGCGCACGCCCGGGGCCTGGTGGAGGACGGTCAGGTCTCGGTCAACGGCGAGGTCGAGACGCGGCGCGGCCGGCAGCTGCACCCGGGGGACGTCGTCTCCGCCGGGGGCGCCTCGGTGCGGATCACCGCGGGCGGCTGACCGCGCGGTCCGGGTCCCCCAGCACCACGTGGGTGAGGTACTCGCGCACGTGCCCCACCTCCTGCGGGCTGATCCCGTGGCCGACCCCGGTGTAGTGCACCTTCATGACGTCGGCGTGCTCCAGCGCCCACTCGGCAGTGGAGTCGACGAGCTCCTGCGGGATGACCGGGTCCTGCGGATCACGGCCCCAGAACATCCGCAGCGGCCGCTCCCGCAGCTCCTCGTCGGCGAACAGGGGGTGCTCGCCGGGGACCACGAAGCCGGAGAGCCCCACCACGGCGGCGATCTCTCCCGGCATGTGCCGGGCGAGGGACGTGGCCATGGCCATGCCCTGCGAGAACCCCAGCAGCGTGGTGCTGGGGTGGTCCGCGGCCAGCTCCCGCAGCCACGCCGCGACGGGCTCCACGGCCTCGGCCACCCGGTCGAGGGAGAAGCTGAGGTCCGCGGCCAGCGGGAACCACTGGTAGCCGGACCCGGCGGGCTGGGGGGCGCGCACGGACGCCACGCTGAACTCGCCCGGCAGGGCCGGGACGAGACCCATGAGGTCCTGCTCGTGCGAGCCGTAGCCGTGCAGGAGCACGAGCAGCGGGGTGCCGGGGCGGGCGTCGGCGTCCCTGCTCCACACGGCGAAGGGGGTGGCGGTCCCGGTCGGGACGGTGGCGTCGGTCATGGCACCAGTGTGCCACCCGGTCCCCGGGGCCGCGGCGCGGGGACCGGGCCGCGCACGGCGCCCGGGGCGCGCGCGGCGGAGGGCTCCGTCCCGGCTCAGCGCTCGGGCAGCACGGTCTCCACGAGCAGCTTGCCGAGCTGGGGCGCCTCGATGAGGAAGCCGTCGTGGCCCGAGGGCGAGGTCAGGGTGTGCCGCCGGACGTCCCCCGGCAGCGCGGCGGCCAGGACGTCGGACTCGCGGGGCAGGTAGAGCCGGTCGGAGTCCACCGCCGCCACGAGCCACTCGCACGAGGTCACGGACAGCGCCTCCTCGAGCGTGCCGCGGCCCCGGGCGACGTCGTGGGACATGAGCGTCTCGTTGACGGCGAGGTAGCTGTTGGCGTCGAAGCGGCCTGCCAGCTTGGACGCCTGGTGGTCGAGGTAGCTCTCCACCTGGTAGCGCCCCCGCCCGCCGGCGTGCGTGTCGATGACCTGCTCCTCGGCCTGCGGCGAGCGCCCGAACCGGTGGTGCAGCTCGTCGGCCGAGCGGTAGGTGATGTGGGCGATCCGCCGGGCCAGGCCCAGGCCCGTGACGGGCGGCGGGCCGTCGTAGTAGTCCCCGCCGCGGAAGTGCGGGTCCTGGCGGATCGCGAGGTTCTGCGCCTGGCCCCACGCGAGCTGCTCGGCGCTGGACTGGGCGCACGCGGCGACCACCGCGCACGCCCGGACCCGGTCCGGGTGGGTCACGGCCCACTCCAGGGCGCGGGCCCCGCCCATGGAGCCGCCGATGACCAGGCGCCAGGCGTCGATGCCGAGGGCGTCGGCCAGCGCCGCCTCGGCGTGCACGGAGTCCCGGACGGTGATGAGCGGGAAGCGGGAGCCCCAGGGGCGGCCCTCGGGGTCCACGCTCGGCGGCGCGGGGGTCGCCGGGCCCGTGGACCCGTAGCAGCCGCCCACGATGTTGGTGCAGACCACGAACCACCGGTCCGTGTCGATGGCGGCGCCGGGGCCGATCAGGCCCTCCCACCAGCCGCCGCTCTCGGCGGCGCGCCGCTCGGCCTCGGGGGCGCCGGGGCGGGCCCGGCCGGCCGCCACGTGGGTGTCCCCGGTGAGGGCGTGCTCGACGAGCACCGCGTTGGAGGCGTCCGGGGCGAGCGTCCCCCACGTCTCGTAGGCGATCCGGACGTCGGGCAGCCGGAAGCCCGACTCGAGCTCCAGCTCGCCGATCCCGGCGACCCGCGGCACGCCGTCCTCGCGGACGGCGGTCCCGGCGCCGGAGCCCCTCACGACCGTCACGGTCACTCCTGTCCTCCCTGCGCGGCCGCGGCCGCTGCGAAGCCCTGCTCCAGGTCCGCCAGGATGTCGTCGATGTGCTCCAGACCCACGGACAAGCGCACGAAGCCGGGCTCCACGCCGGCGGCCAGCTGCTCCTCGGGCAGGAGCTGGCTGTGCGTGGTGGACGCGGGGTGGATCACCAGGGAGCGGACGTCGCCGATGTTGGCGACGTTCGAGTGCAGGGTCAGGGCGTCCACGAAGGCGGCCCCGGCCTCCCGTCCGCCGTCGAGGACAAAGCCCAGGATCGACCCGGCGCCCCGGGGCGCGTACTTCTGCGCCCGCCCGTGCCACGGGGAGGACTCCAGCCCGGCCCAGGTCACCGAGCGCACGTCCTCGCGGGCCTCGAGCCAGCGGGCCACCGTCCCGGCGTTGGCCACGTGCCGCTCCATCCGCAGGGACAGCGTCTCGATGCCCTGCTCGATGAGGAACGCGTTGAACGGGGAGATCGCCGAGCCGAGGTCGCGCAGCAGCTGCACCCTGGCCTTGAGGATGTAGGACAGGTTGACGCCGAAGGGCCCCTCCGCGCCCAGGGCCTCGGCGTAGACGAGACCGCCGTAGGACTCGTCCGGCTGGTTGAAACCGGGGAAGCGGTCCGGGTAGCGGCCGTAGTCGAAGGCCCCGGAGTCCACGATCACGCCGCCGATGGCCGTGCCGTGCCCGCCGAGGAACTTGGTGGCCGAGTGCACCACGACGTCCGCGCCCCAGCGCAGGGGCTGGACGAGGTAGGGGGTCGCCACGGTGTTGTCCACGATGAGCGGGACCTCGTGGTCGTGGGCGATCCCGGAGACCGTCTCGATGTCGAGGACGTCGTTGCGCGGGTTCGGGATCGTCTCGGCGAAGAAGGCCTTCGTGTTCGGCCGGACCGCCCGCCGCCACGCCTCGGGGTCGTCGGGGTCGGAGACGAAGGTGGTCTCGATGCCGAGCTTGGGCAGCGTGAACTTGAAGAGGTTGTAGGTCCCGCCGTACAGGCTGGGGCTGGCCACGAGGTGGTCCCCCGCGCCGGCGACGTTGAGCACGGCGAACGTCGTCGCCGACTGCCCCGCGCTGAGCATGAGGGCGCCCACGCCGCCCTCCAGGGCGGCGATCCGGTTCTCCACGACCTCCGTGGTCGGGTTGCCGATCCGCGTGTAGATCGGGCCGAGCTCGGCGAGCGCGAAGCGGTCGGCGGCGGCCTGGGCGTCGGGGAAGACGAAGGACGTGGTCTGGTGGATCGGCAGGGCGCGCGAGCCGGTGACCGGGTCGGGGCTCTGCCCCGCGTGGATCTGCCGGGTCTCGAAGGCCCAGCCCCCGGGGTTCTCGGGGGTGGGGCGCTCGGCCGCGTCGGTGCGGGCGGCGGAGGCGTCGGTGCGGGAAGCGGGGAGATCGGACATGCCGTGGGACTCCTTGTGGATCTCAGGGGTCCCGTCCCGGCCGAGGCGGTGCGGCCGGGAACGGCCGGGCGCCGGGGACCCGCGCTTGCTCGCTCGCTGGTCGCGAGGAGCCTGGTCTTCACCCAGGGCACCCCACCGCGGTGGAGGGTTGCCGGCCAGCTAGCTGGGGCTTGGACGCTGGCGCTCATGACCTGGACAGCATTCTCCGGATCAGGCCCGCACGGCGTCAAGCCGGGGCCGGGCGTGACGCTGCGGCAGGGGTGCCGCCCGCACGGTGCCCGGCGCGTCGCGGACCGATTTGGAGACGAAACTCACAGGGTGCCACGATGTGCCCATGAGAGTCGATCACGTGTCCTACGCCTGCCGCCCGGAGGGCCTGGAGGCCACCACCGAGCGCATCGCCGACCAGCTTGGGATCGAACCGGTCAAGGGCGGGGTGCACCCCCGTTTCGGCACCCGCAACATGATCCTGCCGCTCACGAACCACCAGTACGTGGAGGTCGTCGAGGTCCTCCAGCACCCGGCGGCGGAGAAGGCCCCCTTCGGGCAGGCCGTGCGGGCCCGGTCCGCCGCCGGCGGCGGCTGGCTGGGCTGGGTCGTGGAGGTCGAGGACCTCGCCCCCTTCGAGCAGCGCCTGGGGCGCCGCTCCGTGCCCGGCCACCGGGTGTTCCCGGACGGCCGGTGCCTGGAGTGGCACCAGATCGGCGTCAAGGGCCTGATCGCCGATCCGCAGCTGCCGTTCATGATCCACTTCGACTCCGCCCCGGAGATGCACCCGTCCCAGGCGCGGATCACGGACGTCGGGCTCGCGGGAATGACCATCGCCGGTGCCCCGGAACGGGTCGCCGAGTGGCTGGGCGCTCCCGTCGAGACCGCGCTCGAGGACCTCGAGGTCGACTGGCGCTATCCGGACGGCACCCCCGGGGTGCTCTCCGTCTCGTTCAGCACCCCGGACGGCGCCGTCACCATCTGAGGCCGGGCACCGCGGGGCGGGCTCAGCCCAGCAGCCGGGCTGCCCCGAGGAAGCCGACGGCGTCCAGCAGGAAGTGCGCGACGACGAGGGGCATCACCCGGCCGGTGCGCCGGTAGAGCTCCGCGAAGACGAGGCCCATCACCACGTTGCCGAGGAAGGGCCCGATCCCCTGGTAGAGGTGGTAGCTGCCGCGGAACAGGGCCGTGACCACCAGCACCACGGGCCAGCTCCACCCGATGCGGGTCAGCCGGTCGGTCAGGAACGCGACCACCACGACCTCCTCGACCAGGGCGTGGCGCACGGCCGAGAGCAGCAGCACGGGCACCGTCCACCAGTGCGCGGCGAGCCCGGACGTGGTCACCTCCGCGGTGACGCCCAGGGCCCGGCCGGCGCCGTAGAGCGCCAGCGTGCCCAGGCCCATGAGCAGGAAGAGCACGGTGCCGAGGCCCAGGTCCGGGAGGGGCATCCGGGCGTCGAGGCCGATCCGCCGGCGGACGGTGCCCAGCGCTCCGGCGGAGCCGGCGAGCAGGTAGAGCGCGAGCAGCACCGGCACCAGGTCCAGGGCGATCCCGGTGAGCTGGCGCAGCAGGTCGATGAGGGGCTGCGGGCTCAGCGGCGGGTTCATCGTGGCCTGCGCCTCGGACAGCGGTCCGCGCGCCAGGTGCTCGGCGAGGGACAGCGCGGCCCAGAGGGCCGAGGCGCCCAGGGACACCCCGAGCACGAGGAGCACTTGCAGCCACAGGTCGGCGCGGGTGGAGCCGAAGGCGGGCGGTCGCGGGGCGAGGTGGGCGGGGGTGCTCATGCGGCCATTCTGGCACCGGCCCGCCGGCCGCCCTGCGCAGCCCGCGCCGGGCGCCCCCGGGCCCGACCGGACCGCCCCCTCCCCACCCATGACGTCTTCCCTAGGATGGGGACCATGACTGTCCTTCCCCCGCAGATCCGCCAGCAGCCCGTCGAGCGCGCCTTCCACGGCCACGTGTTCTCCGACCCGTACGAGTGGATGCGGGACAAGGACTCCCCCGAGGTGCTGGCCCACCTCACCGCGGAGAACGAGTACGCGGAGTCCGCCACCGCCCACCTCACGGGCCTGCGGGAGACGATCTTCGGGGAGATCAAGGACCGCACCCAGGAGACCGACCTGTCCGTGCCCAGCCGGCGCGGCGCCTGGTGGTACTTCGCCCGCACCGTGGAGGGCGGCGCGCACCAGGTGTTCTGCCGGGTCCCGGCCGTGACCACCGGTGACGTGCTCGCGGACTGGACCCCGCCCGTCGTCGAGCCCGGCACCCCCATGGCCGGGGAGCAGGTGCTCCTCGACGCCAACGCGGAGGCCGCGAAGCACGAGTTCTACTCCCTGGGCAGCTTCGACGTCTCCGAGGACGGGGAGCTGCTGGCCTGGGCCGAGGACGTCACCGGCGACGAGCGCTTCACCCTGCGGGTCCGGGACCTCACCACGGGGGCGCTGCTCGCCGACGAGATCCCCGGGACGTTCTACGGGTCCTTCCTCACCCCGGACGCGCGCGCCGTGTACTACACGGTGGTGGACGAGTCCTGGCGCCCCCACCAGCTGCGCCGGCACGAGCTGGGCACCCCGGTGGCCGAGGACGTCGTCGTCCACGAGGAGACCGACCCCGGCCTGTGGCTCGGGGCGGGCCTGTCCGCGGACCGGCGCTGGATCGTGGTGGAGGCCATGTGCTCCGAGTTCTCGGAGCAGCTCATCCAGCCGGTCGCGGACCCGGCGGCGCCGCTGCGGGTGGTGCTGCCCCGCACCGACCGGGTGCTCTACGAGGCGGAGCCCCTGCTGCTGGACGGGCGGGAGCAGATCCTGCTGACCCACGACCACGAGGCCCCGAACTCCCGGATCTCCCTCATGGACCCGGCCGACCTCGGCCGCCCGGTCGCGGAGGTGGCCCTGCGCGACGTCGTGCCGGCCTCGGACACCGTCCGCGTCAACGGCTGCGCCGTGACGGCCACGCACCTGGTGGTCTCCGTCCGGGCGGACACCACGCTGCGGGTCCGGCTGCTCCCGCTCGCCGGGCTGGGCACTGACGCCCAGGCCGCCCCCGTGGAACCGGCCTTCGCCGAGGAGCTCTACACCGCGAGCGTCTCCGCCGCGGAGCACGACGCCCCCGTGGTGCGCCTGTCCTACACGTCCTTCACGACGCCCCCGCGCGTCTACGACCTCTTCGTGGCGGGCGCCACCGGGGGCGACGGCGCACTGCCCGCCGAGCCGCTGCTGCGGCGCGAGGCCACGGTGCTCGGCGGCTACGACCCCGCCGACTACGCGGTGGAGCGGGACTGGGCCACCGCGGCGGACGGGACCCGCATCCCCGTCTCCCTGGTCCGCCGCGCCGACCTCGACCCCTCCGTGCCGGCACCGGTGCTGCAGTACGCCTACGGCTCCTACGAGCACAGCACCGACCCCGCGTTCTCGGTCTCCCGGCTGTCCCTGCTGGACCGCGGCGTGGTCTGGGCCGTGGCCCACGTGCGCGGCGGCGGGGAGCTGGGGCGGACCTGGTACGAGCACGGCAAGAAGCTGCACAAGACGAACACGTTCACCGACTACGTGGCGGTCACCGAGCACCTCGCCGCCCGTCCGGACGTCGACGAGCGGCGGATCCTGGTGATGGGGGGCTCCGCCGGCGGCCTGCTGGTGGGCGCGGTGCTCAACCTCGCCCCGGAGCGGTACTGCGGCGCGCTGGCGGCGGTGCCGTTCGTGGACCCGCTGACCTCCATCCTCGACCCGTCCCTGCCGCTCACGGCCCTGGAGTGGGAGGAGTGGGGCAACCCCATCGAGGACGCGCACGTCTACGGGTACATGCGCGACTACTCCCCCTACGAGAACGTCCGGCCGCTGCCCTACCCCCCGGTCCTCGCGGTCACGAGCCTCAACGACACCCGGGTGCTCTACGTGGAGCCCGCCAAGTGGGTCGCCGCGCTGCGGGAGGCCTCGACCTCCGGCGAGCCGGTGCTGCTGCGCTGCGAGATGGCCGGGGGCCACGGCGGCGCCTCGGGGCGGTACTCGCAGTGGAAGGACACGGCCTGGGAGTACGCCTGGGTGCTGGACCGGATGGGCCTCGCCGGCGCCTGACCCGGGCCGGCGGGTCCCGCGCGCGGTCTGCCCCGCCGACCCCCGCGGCCGAGCGGCACGGCGCCCGACGGCACGGCGGTCGACGGCGCCCGCCGCGCCGGCCCCCGGGGGCTCAGCGCCGGAAGCGGCCCGGGTCCAGGGCGGCGGCCGTCTCCCGGGAGCACCACGGGCCCACCGTCCCGTCCAGGAGGACGTCCGCGGCCGCCCGGGCCATGGCGGCGCTGGTCTGGAACCCGTAGCCACCCTGGCCGGCCAGCCACAGGAGCCCCGGGACGTCAGCGTCGGCGCCGCACACGGGCACGCCGTCCGGGGCCTCGGTGCGCAGACCGGTCCAGGCCCGCTCGATCCCCGTGGCGCCGAGGGAGGTCACGGTGTTGAGCCGCCCCAGGAGGTCCTCGACGTCCTCGAGCACCGGCTGCGCGTCGCAGGGCTCGCTCGGCACGGCCTCGGACGGGGAGACGAGCGCGCCGTTCCCGGCCCGCCGGTAGTACCAGCCGGAGTCCGCGGCGACGACCATGGGGTGGTCCGGGGCCAGCGGCTTCGCGAGCCGCACGAGGGCCGCGGTGCGCCGCAGCGGGCGCAGGCCCAGCGGGGCCGCGCCGAACAGGCCCGCCACCTCGTCCGCCCAGGCGCCTGCGCCGACGACCACCTGCCGGGCGCGCAGCCGGTGCGGACCGGCCGTGACCCGCCAGCCGGCGCCGTCGGGCTCGGCCGCGGTCACCGGGGCGCCGGTGAGCAGCCGGGCGCCCGCCGCCGCGGCCCGGTCGCGGTGCCAGGCCACGAGCGCGGCGGCGTCGGTGCGCACGGAGGTGCTGTCGAGGCGGCCGGCCTCGACCGCGTCCGCCGGGGAGCAGGCCAGCTCGGGGCACAGCTCCACGAGCTCCGCCCGGGACAGCGGTTGCGTCCCCGGGGCGGCCTCGGCGCCCAGCCGGGCCTCGGTCCCGACGAGGACCATGCGGCTGGGCCAGGCCAGGGGCCGGGGCGGGGCCGGGTGCGGGTCGAGCAGCCGGGCCACGGTCGCCCCGGTCAGCTCCCGGACGGGGGCCGGGCCGTAGCTGGGGATCAGCTGCTCGGCCGAGCGCCCGGAGGTGTGGTGGGCCAGGACGGGCTCGGTCTCCGCGAGCACGATCCCGGCTCCGCTCCCCCGCCGCTCGGCCAGTTCCGAGGCCAGGGACAGTCCGGCGATGCCGCCGCCGATGATGAGCACGTCGCACGCAGGGTCCATGCGCCCATGCTCGCACGCCCCGCAACGAGGGGTCGCGTCTGGACCCCGCCGCGCAGCGAGGGGTCGCGTCCTGCCGGAATCCTTTGCGGATTCCCACAGGAGGCGACCCCTCGGTGTTCCGCGCACGCAGTCCTGCGCGGGCGCGGGCGGCGGTCAGCCCTGCACGCCGAGCTTCTCCAGGATCAGCTCGCGCACCCGGCCCGCGTCGGCCTGGCCGCGGGTGGCCTTCATGACGGGGCCGATGAGGGCGCCGACGGCCTGGACCTTGCCGGCCTGCACCTTCGCCACGACGTCGGGCATCTGCACCATGGCGTCGTCGATCGCCGCGGTCAGCACGGAGTCGTCGGAGACCACGGCCAGGCCGCGCCGCTCCACGACCTCCGCGGGCGAGCCCTCGCCCTCCAGGACGTGGGCGAGGACCTTCTTGGCGAGCTTGTCGTTGATCTTCCCGGCGTCGATGAGCCCGTTGAGCTCGACGACGTGCTGCGGGGTGACGCCGAGCTCGGCGATCTCCACCTCCCGCTGGTTGGCCAGGCGGGCGATCTCGCCCATCCACCACTTGCGGGCCGCGGCCGGGGCGGCGCCGGCGGACACGGTCTGCTCGATCTCGTCGAGGACCCCCGCGTTGACGACGTCCCGGAACTCCTCGTCGGAGAAGCCCCAGTCGGTCTTGAGCCGCTTCCGGCGCTCGGCCGGGGGCTCGGGCAGCTCGGCCCGCAGCCGCTCGATCCACTCGTGGTCGGTGACGACCGGCACGAGGTCGGGCTCCGGGAAGTAGCGGTAGTCGTCGGCGTCCGACTTGGGGCGCCCGCTCGTGGTGGAGCGGGTGTCCTCGTGCCAGTGCCGGGTCTCCTGCACGATCGTGCCGCCGGAGTCGAGGACCGCCGCGTGGCGCTGGATCTCGAAGCGCACGGCACGCTCCACGGCGCGCAGCGAGTTCACGTTCTTCGTCTCGGAGCGGGTGCCGAACGTGGCGCTGCCCTTGGGCATGAGGGACACGTTGGCGTCGCAGCGGACGTTGCCGCGCTCCATCTTCGCGTCCGAGATCCCGAGGTTCTTCACGATCTCCCGGATCAGGGCCACGTACACGCGGGCCAGCTCGGGCGCGCGGGTGCCGGCGCCCACGATGGGCTTCGTCACGATCTCGATGAGCGGGACGCCGGCGCGGTTGTAGTCGACCAGGGAGAAGTCCGCGCCCTGGATGCGCCCGGCGGCGCCGCCCATGTGCGTGAGCTTCCCGGCGTCCTCCTCCATGTGGGCGCGCTCGATCTCGACCGTGAACACGGTCCCGTCCTCCAGCTCCACGTCGACGGAGCCGTTCTCGGCGATCGGCTCGTCGTACTGGGAGGTCTGGAAGTTCTTGGGGGTGTCCGGGTAGAAGTAGTTCTTCCGGGCGAAGTGGGAGACCGGGCGGATCTCGCAGCCCAGGGCGAGCCCGAGCTTGATCGCGGACTCCACGGCCACCCGGTTCACCACGGGGAGCACCCCGGGCAGGCCGAGCGAGACGGGGGTGACGTTGGTGTTCGGCTCGTCCCCGAAGACGTTGGGGGCGGCGTCGAACATCTTGGTCCGGGTGTTGAGCTCCACGTGGACCTCGAAGCCCAGCACGGGGTCGTACTTCTCCATGGCCTCGTCGAAGGACAGGACCTCTTCGGTGCTCCGGTTCATCAGCGGGCTCCTCCCCGGACGGGTGCGGACAGATCGGACGCGGCGGGGCCGCCGGCCAGGTCCCGGACCAGGGCGGCGGTGTCCGGCAGCCGCTGCCAGAGCGGTCCGCCCCAGCGCTGCTCGAGCAGGGCCTCCAGGCCGGCGCCGGCGCGGTAGAGGCGGGCGTCCTGGCGGGCGGGGGCCATGAACTGGATGCCCACGGGCAGCCCGTCCTCGGGGGCGAGGCCGCCGGGGACGGAGATCGCGGGGACCCCGGCCAGGTTGGTGGGGATGGTGGCGATGTCGTTGAGGTACATCTGCATGGGGTCGGCGGACTCGTCCACGGCGCCCCGCTCGAACGCGGTGGTCGGGGACGTCGGGGAGACCAGCACGTCCACCTGCTCGAACGCGGCCGCGAAGTCGCGCTGCACGAGGGTGCGGACCTTCTGCGCCGAGCCGTAGTAGGCGTCGTAGTAGCCCGCGGACAGCGCGTAGGTGCCCAGGATGATGCGGCGCTTGACCTCGGCCCCGAAGCCGGCGGCGCGGGTGGAGCCCATCACGCGCTCGATGGTCAGGGGCCCGTCCTCGGGCAGCACGCGGTGGCCGAAGCGCACGCCGTCGTACTTGGCGAGGTTCGAGGAGACCTCGGAGGACATGATGAGGTAGTAGGCCCCCAGGGCGTACTTGAAGTTCGGGGTGGAGACCTCCACGACCTCGGCGCCCGCGGAGCGCAGCAGCTCCACGGCCTCCTCGAAGCGCTGCTGGACGCCGGGCTGGAAGCCCTCGCCCGTGAGCTCCTTGACCACGCCCACGCGCAGGCCCGCCAGCCCGCCCTCGGCGGCGCCGGCCCGGGCCTGGGCGGCGAGGTCGCCGACCGGGTCGGGCAGGGACGTGGAGTCCTGCGGGTCGTGCCCGCCGATCACCTCGTGCAGCAGCGCGGCGTCGAGCACCGTGCGCGCCACGGGGCCCACCTGGTCCAGCGAGGAGGCCATGGCGATCACGCCGTAGCGCGAGACCCCGCCGTAGGTCGGCTTGACGCCCACCGAACCGGTCAGGGCCGCGGGCTGGCGGATGGACCCGCCGGTGTCCGTGCCCAGGGCCAGCGGCGCCTGGAACGCGGTCACGGCGGCGGCGGACCCGCCGCCGGACCCGCCGGGGATGCGGGACAGGTCCCACGGGTTGGCGGTGTCGCCGAAGGCGGAGTGCTCGTTGGAGGAGCCCATCGCGAACTCGTCGAGGTTCGTCTTGCCCAGCAGCGGCATCCGGGCGGCGCGCAGCCGCCGGGTCACGGTGGCGTCGTAGGGGCTCATCCAGCCCTCGAGCATGCGGGACGCCGCGGTGGTGGGCTGCCCCTTGGTGACGATGAGGTCCTTGACCGCGATCGGCACGCCGGCGAGCTCGGGCAGCTCCTCACCGCGGGCGCGGGCGGCGTCCACCTCGGCGGCCACGGACAGGGCTTCCTCGGTGTTGACGTGCAGGAAGGCGTTGAGCCCGGTCCGGCCGCGGCTGCGGTCGGCGGGGTCGACGGGCTCGCCGTCGGTCTCCCGGATGCGGTCCAGGTGGGCCTGGACGGCGTCGACGGAGGTGATCTCGCCGGCGGCGAGCCGGCGGGCGAGCTCGGCGGCGGAGAGACCGACGGGTCCCTGGGGCGTTCCGGTGCTGCTCATGCGGCTACTCCTCGTCCAGGATCGCGGGCACCTTGAACTTGCCCTCGGCGGCGTCCGGTGCGTTGAGCAGCGACTCCTCGGCGGTGAGGGTCTCGCCCACGACGTCCTCGCGGAAGACGTTCTGCAGCGGGATGGGGTGGCTCGTGGCCGGGACGTCCGGGCCGGCGGCCTCGCTGACGGACGCGACGGAGTCGACGACGAGGTCGAGCTCCTTCGCCATGGACCGCAGCTCCTCCTCGGTCATCTCGATGTGCGCGAGCTTCGCCAGGTGGGCGACCTGCTCGCGGGTGATCGCAGACATGCGCACTCCTGCTCGTGATCGGGGGTGGTTTCCGGTCCAGTCTAGCCGCGCGGCACTCCCCTCCTTCCCGGCCGGAGGGGGCCCCGCAGGGGCATACCCTGGAGGGACGCACCGACCACCGCACAGGAGCACCCGGACATGGCCAAGAGCACCCCCGCCCGCACGAAGAAGGACCGAGGCGCCAAGAGCGGGCGCCCCGGCGCCCGCTCCGGGAAGGCCGCGCGCGCGACCTCCGCGACGGACGCCGCCAACGCGTGGCGCCAGCGGGTCAGCAAGGACGCCGCCGCGACGATCGACACGGTCATGGCCCACGTCCAGGCCGTGGCCGAGCAGCAGCTGGGGCAGCACGGGGCGTTTCCCCCCTTCCTCGTCACCGCGCGCAAGGACGGCGAGTACGAGCTCGACAGCCTGCCGGCCGAGGACGCGGAGGAGCTGAGCCCCGAGGCCGCCCTGGACGCCCTGCGGGCGCGGGCGGTGGAGCTGCGGGACGACCTCCTCTGCGCCGCGGTCGCCTTCCCCGTGACCCTGCCGGACCGCTCCGGGCAGACGGCCGTGGCCGTGGAGACCCAGCACCGGGAGGGCGAGTCCCTGACGGTGATCCAGCCGTACCGGGTCAAGGGCGCGGAGCGCTCCGTGAGCTTCGGCGACGCCGGGGCCGAGCCCGCCGAGCCGTGGCTGTGGAGCCGGCCCGAGCGCACGCCGTGAGCTGAGCGCACGGTCGGCGCCGTGCCGGTGCCCGCCGAGCATGCGAGAGGGCCCCTCCGATCGGAGGGGCCCTCTCGCATGCTCTCGCGCGGCGCGGCCGCGCGGTGCCTGTCCGGTGGGGATCAGGCGGGGATGTTCAGCACCTGGCCGGGGAAGATCAGGTTCGGGTCGGCGATGGTGCCCTCGTTCGCGGCGTACAGGTCCTCCCAGTTCTCGATGCCGAGCTTGTCGGCGATGGAACCGAGGGTGTCGCCGGCGACCACGGTGTAGGTCTCGGCGGAGACCGAGGCCGGGGCCACGGCGGCGGCGGGGGCCACGTACTCGACGACCGGGGCCTGGACGGCGGCCGGGGCCTCGACGGGAGCGGCCACGGGGCCGGGCTCGGGGGCGGCGACCGGGGCGGGGGCCGGAGCCTCGATCGGGGCCGGGGCCTCGACGGACTGCGGGGTCACGGACGCGGAGCCCATCGGGTTGGCGGAGGGAGCGGCGGAGCCGGACAGGCCCAGCTTCGCGGAGCAGGCGGGCCACGCGCCCCAGCCCTGGCCGTCGAGAACGTTCTCGGCCACGGCGATCTGCTGCTCACGGGAGGCGTCCTGCGGGGCGCCCTGGCCACCGAAGGCGGCCCAGGTGGAGGGGGTGAACTGCAGGCCGCCGGAGAAGCCGTTGCCGGTGGAGGTGCCCCAGTTGCCACCGGACTCGCACTCGGCGAGGGCGTCCCAGGTGGAGGCCGGAGCGGCGTTGGCCGGGAGGGCCATGGCGCCCACGGCGGTCCCGCCGAGGATCAGAGCGGCGGCACCGCGACGGACGTTGCGACGAACAGCGAAAGCGTTGGTCATGATGCTCCCTGGGCCACCTGCGCTCGTTTCCGTCCCCGGATGTCTTCGCGCCGTCGTCTACCCGTCAAGGTGTTGGTGGGTAAGTGCTTACAGGTGTCTGCCCTTCAGACGACGTGCGGTGTTACGGCAGCACCCAGCATGGTGTGGTGGCGCGCCGGGAGTCGGACCCCAGGCACACCGGATCCCCGGAGGAATCCTCGGGGAAGCTGATTATCACGATAGCGTAACGATTTTTGTTGCGCTACCCCTTTCGGCCCGTCGTGAGGTATCACACGTTCGCGGTCTGCAGGGGTGCCGGCCCGTGAAGGACGCCGGCGCAGGAGTTCGCACTCCGGGAAGCGGAGGGCATGCCCTCGGGAAGAACGCTTCGAAGGTCACGCTATGGCAACGTTTTGGTCTCGGTCAAGTGACGAGAGCCATCTCACACGTTCAGCGGGCCGGGCCCCGGCCCGCACTCAGCCCGGAATGCCGCGCTCGCGTGCGGTGATCCAGGCCGCGAGGCGGTCGGCGGCCGGCACTTCGCCCGCCGCCGGGGAGGGCAGCTCCGGCCGGGTCACGAGGGCGCCGGCCTCCTCGGCGATGAGCGCGCCGGCGGCCCAGTCGTGCTCGTGCAGACCCTGCTCGCCGTACCCGTCGAGCGCGCCGTCCGCGACCATGCACAGGTCCAGGGCCGCCGAGCCCAGGCGCCGCATGTCCGTGTACTGCCGCATGGTGGCGGCGAAGGCGGGGAACTGGCGCTCGCGCCGGTCGGCGTCGAAGGAGAAGCCGGTGCCGTAGAGCCGGCCCGCCCGGTCCGGCACGGGACCCTCGAGCCGGCGGGACGCGCCGTCCTCCTCCACCCACGCGCCGGCCCCGCGCACGGCGAAGTAGGTGCGGCGCAGGGCGGGGGCGTTGACGGCGCCCACGAGCCAGTTGCCCTGTGCGTCGGCGGCGGCCACGGACGTGCAGTAGTAGACGATGCCGCGGATGAAGTTGGTGGTGCCGTCGAGCGGGTCCACCGACCAGCGGATCCCGGAGGGGGGCTCCGGGCGGTGCGTGCCCGACTCCTCGCCGGTGACGGTGTCGTGCGGGCGGCGGTCCAGGATGGTGCGCAGCACGGCCTGCTCGGCGGCGACGTCGAAGCGGGTGACCCAGTCCCCCTCCCCCGACTTGCCGGTGACGCCCAGCCGGCCGGCGTCGCGGCCCCGCAGGACCTCCGCCCCGGACTCGGCGGCCGCCAGGGCCAGCTCCAGCAGCTCCTCCAGGTGGGCGCCGGTCGGGCCGAGGCCCTCCAGCGCGTCGTCGTGGCGTCCCATGCTCAGGCCCCGTCCTCGTCGTCGGTACCGTTCTCCGTGCCGTTCTCCGTGCCGACCGCGGCGTCCTCGGAGGTGCTCCCGGCCGCGCCGGCGAGCGCGTCCGGCCCCTCGGCGAGGAGCCGCTCGAACCCGGCCTCGTCGAGCACGGTCACCCCCAGCTGCTCGGCCTTGTCCAGCTTGGTGCCGGCGTTCTCGCCCGCCACCAGGAAGTGCGTCTTCTTCGACACGGAGCCGGAGGCCTTGCCGCCGCGCACCAGCACCGCCTCCTTCGCGGAGTCGCGGCTGAAGCGCTCGAGGGTGCCGGTGATCACCACGGTGGTGCCCTCGAGGGTCCGCGGCACGGACTCGTCCACCTCGTCCTCCATGCGCACGCCCGCGGCCGCCCAGCGCTCCACGATCTCCCGGCGCCACGGCTCGGCGAACCACTCGGTGAGGGCCGCGGCGATCACGGGCCCCACCCCGTCGGCCTGGGCCAGGGTCTCCTCGTCGGCGTCGCGGATGGCCGGCAGCGAGCCGAAGGCCGTGGCCAGGGAGCGGGCCGCGGTCGGGCCGACGTGCCGGACGGACAGGGCCACGAGCACGCGCCACAGCGGCTGCGCCTTGGCCTTCTCGAGCTCCTCGAACAGCTTGCGGGTGGTGGCGGTGGGCTCGGAGGGCTTCTTGGCCGTGCCCTTCGTCCAGAAGTAGGGCACGAGCTCGGTCTCGCCCGTGGGCGTGCCGCGCGACTTCTTCTCCCGCCGGATCCGCACCTCGCGCAGGTCCTCGGGGGTGAGGTCGAACAGGTGCGCCTCGCTGGTCAGCGGCGGGGTCTCCGGCTCGTCGGGCCGGGTCAGGGCGAGGGCGGCCTCGTAACCGAGGGCCTCGATGTCGAACGCGCCGCGGCCGGCGGCGTGGAAGACCCGCTCCCGCAGCTGGGACGGGCAGCTGCGGGCGTTGGGGCAGCGGATGTCGACGTCGCCCTCCTTGGCCGGGCGCAGCTCCGTGCCGCAGGACGGGCAGTGGGTGGGCATCACGAACTCGCGCTCCGTGCCGTCCCGCAGCGCCACCACAGGCCCCACGATCTCGGGGATCACGTCGCCCGCCTTGCGCAGCACCACGGTGTCCCCGATGAGCACGCCCTTGGCCCGCACCACGTCCTGGTTGTGCAGGGTGGCCATCTCCACGGTGGACCCGGCGACCCGCACCGGCTCCATGAGCCCGAACGGGGTGACCCGCCCGGTGCGGCCCACGTTGACCAGGATGTCCTTGAGCCGGGTGTGCACCTCCTCGGGCGGGTACTTGTAGGCCACGGACCAGCGGGGCACCCGGGAGGTGTGCCCGAGCCGGAACTGGGTGCGGCGGTCGTCGACCTTGACCACGATGCCGTCGATCTCGTGGATGAGGTCGTGGCGGCGGCGGCCGTACTCCTCGATGAACGCGAGGACGTCCTCCGTGGAGGGCAGCACGCGGTAGTACGGGCTGACGGGCAGGCCCCACCGCTCGAGCAGCTCGTAGACCTGGGACTGGGTGTCGGCGTGCAGGCCCGTGGCGGCGCCCACCCCGTGCACGTACATGGACAGCCGGCGCCGGGCCGTGACCGCCGGGTCCTTCTGCCGCAGCGAGCCCGCCGCGGCGTTGCGGGGGTTGGCGAAGGGCGCCCGGCCCTCGGCCACGATGGCGTCGTTGAGGGCGCGGAAGTCGCGGGAGGAGATGAACACCTCGCCGCGGATCTCGACCTCCTCGGGCACGTCCTCCCCTGTGAGCACGGTGGGGATGGTGGCGATGGTGCGCACGTTGTGCGTGACGTCCTCGCCCGTGGTGCCGTCCCCCCGGGTCGCGGCCCGCACGAGCTCGCCGTTGCGGTAGAGCAGGTTCACGGCCAGCCCGTCGATCTTCAGCTCGGTGAGCCACGCGGACTCCGGCGCGTCCGGCAGCGCCTCGATGGAGGCGGAGGCCTTCGCCAGCCAGGCCGTGAGCTCGTCGATCGAGAAGACGTCCTCGAGGGAGTACATCCGCGCGAGGTGCGTCACGGGCGTGAACGCCGCGGAGACCTCGCCGCCGACCTCCTGGGTGGGCGAGTCGTTGGCCACCAGCTCGGGGTGCAGCGCCTCGACCTCCTCGAGCCGCCGGTAGAGCTCGTCGTACTCCGCGTCCGAGATGGTGGGCGCGTCCTCGACGTAGTAGGCGGTCCGTGCCGCGCGCACCCGGTCCACGAGCTCCGCGTACTGCTCCTTGAGGTCCTCGCTGGGCGGGGCGGGGTGGAGGTCCTGGCCGGTGGCGTCGACGGGTCGTGCGTCTGTCCTCTGCTGTGGGCTCACCCGACCATTGTGGCCCACGCGCCGGACGTCACCGTCGACCGGGCCCGCGGCGGCGGGTCAGCCGTCCAGCCGCGCCACCGTCCCCGTGAAGTGCGGGCGCCTGCGCCGCGGGTCCCATCCGGCGAAGCGCGAGCCCCGCCAGCCGGGGCCCCGGCCGTCGTCGGTGATCGCGACCGCGACCGTGCCCGGGAGCAGGACCGGGGCCGCGAACTCGACCGTCCAGCGGAAGGGCGTCCCGGGCGGCACCCCCACCTCGGCGAGGGCGCGCGAGGCGGAGTACATGCCGTGGGCGATGGCGCCCTTCATGCCGAGCGCCCGGGCGCTCGGGCCGGAGAGGTGGATGGGGTTCCAGTCCCCGCTCACCGCGGCGTAGTCCCGCCCCGTGCCGGCCGCCAGGCGCCAGTGCCCGGTCGGCGCCGGGGGCACGAACTCCGCGCGCGGGGTGTCGTCGGCCGTCCCGGGCACGCGCACGCCCCGGGCGAGGTAGGTGGAGCGGCCCGTCCAGACGGTCTCGCCGTCCCGGCGCGCGAGGCGGGCGACGACGTCCACCTGCGCGCCGGAGCGGTGCGGGCGCAGCCGCTCGGCGGTGGCGGTGACCGTGAGGTGTTCCCCGACCGCCGCGGCCCGGAGGTGCTCGACCTCGTTGGCCAGGTGCACCATGCCGAGGACCGGCAGCGGGAAGTCCGGGCGGGTGAGCACGCTCATGGCCACGGGGAACGCCAGGGCGTGCAGGTGCCCGGAGAAGGCCTCGGTGCCGCCGGGGCCCTCGCGCAGCGGCGCCCCGACCGCGCGGCAGAACGCCTCGTGCCCGGCGGGGTCGACGACCACGTCCTCGACGACGTGCGCCACCGCCGGCAGCTCGAGCGGGGCGTCGCCGGTGCCGCGGCGCGACCCGGCCGGCCGGCCGGGCAGCCGGCCGGACAGCCGGCCCGGCACCCGGTCGGCGAGGGCGCGCGGCAGCAGGTCCCCGGCCGCCCCCGCCGCCGCACGGGCGTAGAGCCCGCCCAGCGAGGGGACGCCGGGCAGGACCACGGTCTCGTGCCGGTCGGCGGCCATGCTCACGCCCCCACCAGGTTCTGGCCGCACACGCGCAGCGTCTGCCCGTTGACGCCGCCGGCGGCGTCCGAGGCGAGGAACAGCACGGCCTGGGCCACGTCCTCCGGCAGCCCGCCCTGCTGCAGGGAGTTCAGCCGGCGCGCGACCTGGCGGCGGGCCGCCGGGATCCGGGCGGTCATCTCCGTCTCGATGAACCCGGGGGCCACGGCGTTGATGCTGCCGCCGCGCCGGGCCAGCAGGGGCGCGGTGGCGGCGACCATCCCGATCACCCCGGCCTTCGAGGCGGCGTAGTTGGTCTGACCGCGGTTGCCCGCCACACCGCTCGTGGAGGCCAGGCAGACGATCCGCGGCGCCTCGCCGAGGCCCTCCCCCGCCAGGAGCTGGTCGTTCATCCGCAGCTGCGACTCGAGGTTCACGGCCAGCACCGAGGCCCAGCGGGACTCGTCCATGTTGGCCAGCAGCTTGTCCCGGGTGATCCCGGCGTTGTGCACCACCACGTCCAGGTGCCCGAAGCGCTCCCGGGCGAGCCCGAGGATCCGCTCGCCGGCGTGCTCGTCCGTGACGTCGAGCTGGAGGGCCACGGCGTGGATCTCGTTGGCGAGGGCGGCCAGGGGCTCGCCCGCGGCGGGAACGTCCACGACGACGACGCGCGCGCCGGCGCCGGTGAGCGTGCGGGCGATCTGTGCGCCGATGCCGCGGGCGGCGCCGGTGACGGCGGCGACCCTGCCCCGCAGGGGGGCCTCCCAGTCCGCGGGCAGGGCCCCGGCGTCGTCCCCGACCGTCACGAACTGCCCGGAGACGAAGGCGCTGCGCCCGGAGAGCAGGAACCGCAGGGCGCCCAGCACGCTGGGGGCCTCGGGGGCGACGCCCTCGGCGAGCAGGACGCCGTTGGCGGTGGCCCCGCCGCGCATCTCCTGGGCGGTGGAGCGCAGCAGGCCGACGACGGCCTGGCGGGCCGCGGCGACGGCCGGGTCGAGCGGCTCCGCCGCCGCGGGCGTGGCCGAGGCCGCGCCCGTGCCGATGCCCGGGGCGGGCCGGGACACGGTGACCACCCGGCCGCCGGGGGCGAGCGAGCGCAGCGCCCCGCCCAGGCCGAGCGCGGGCTCGGCCAGCTCGGCGGGCCGGGCGAGCTCGGTCAGGGCCAGCACGACCGCGCCGAAGCGGTGGACGTCGTCGGGGTGGCGGCGCACGTCGAGGTCCCAGCCGAGCAGGGCCGCGGCGATCCGGTCGGCCTCCTCCCCCCACCCCAGCACGAGGACGGGCCCAGGCACGAGCGGGTCCCCGGCGCGGTGGCGGCGCAGCCGGGCGGGGGCGGGCAGCCCGAGCTGCCGGGCGAGCCGGCCGCCGGGGCCGGAGCTGACGAGGTCGAGATAGGTGTCTGCCATGGGGGCGGGGTCCTTGCTGTGGGGGTCGGCGGGGTGTCGGGGGCGCGGGCTCAGCGGGCCTCGAGGACCGCGGTGACGCCCAGGCCGCCGGCGGCGCACACCGAGATGAGCCCGCGGGCGGGGCGGCCGGTCTCGTCGGCGCGCTCGCGCAGGAGCTTGGCGAGGGTGCCGACGATGCGCCCGCCGGTCGCGGCGAACGGGTGCCCGGCCGCGAGCGAGGAGCCCGTGACGTTGAGCCGGCTGCGGTCCACGGTGCCGAAGGCGCCGTCCAGGCCCAGCCGCTCGCGGCCGAACTGCTCGTCCTCCCACGCGGCGAGGGTTGCGAGCACGGTCGCGGCGAACGCCTCGTGGATCTCGACGAAGTCGAAGTCCTCGAGCGCCAGGCCCTGGCGGGCCAGCAGGCGGGGCACGGCGTAGGCGCCGGCCATCAGCAGGCCCTCGTCGCCGTGCACGAAGTCGACGGCGGCCGCCTCGACGTCCACGACGTCGGCGAGCACGGGCAGGGAGCGCTCCGCGGCCCAGTCCTCGGAGGCGAGCAGCACGGTGGAGGCGCCGTCGGTGAGGGGCGTGGAGTTGCCCGCCGTCATGGTGGCCCCGGCGTCGAGGGACTTCCCGAAGACCGGCTTGAGCCCGGCGAGCTTCTCGACCGTGCTGTCCGGGCGGAGGTTGTTGTCCCGGGACAGGCCGCGGAAGGAGGTGACGAGGTCGTCGAAGAACCCGCGCTCGTAGGCGGCCGCCAGGTTGCGGTGGCTCGCGGCGGCGAGCTCGTCCTGGGCCTCGCGGGAGATCCCCCAGCGGGCGGTGGTGAGGGCCTGGTGCTCTCCCATGGACAGCCCCGTGCGCGGCTCCCCCGTGCCGGGGGCCACCGGCTTGAGGTCGGCCGGGCGCAGGCCCGCGAGGGCCTTGAGCTTCTGCGGGGTGCTCTTGGCCCGGTTGAGCTCGAGCAGGCTCCGGCGCAGCCGCTCGCTCACCACGACGGGCGCGTCCGAGGCGGAGTCGACGCCGCC
Source organism: Kocuria sp. WN036 (assembly GCF_002287015.1). NCBI lineage: Bacteria > Bacillati > Actinomycetota > Actinomycetes > Micrococcales > Micrococcaceae > Kocuria > Kocuria sp. WN036. Next base: position 3,707 of record NZ_NSKF01000021.1, on the reverse strand, counting down.
GGCGACGGCCGAGTCGATCTGGCCGAGCCGGATCTTGTTGACCAGCGTGGAGACGGCCTCCATGCCGGTGGCGCAGGCCTGCTGCACGTCGAAGGCCGGGGTGCGGGGGTCCAGGACGGACCCGAGCACGGACTCGCGCGTGAGGTTGAAGTCCTTGGGGTGCTTGAGCACGGCGCCGGCTGCGACCTCGCCGATCCGCTCCCCGGCGAGGCCGTAGCGGGCGGCCAGGCCGTCCAGGGCGGCGGTGAGCATGTCCTGGTTGCCGGCGTTGGCGTAGGCGCCGTGCGCCCGGGCGAAGGGGATGCGGTTGGCGCCGACCACGACCGCACGGCGGGCCACGCCGGTGCGTCCGGCGCCGCTGGGGGTCGTGTGCTCGGCGGTGGGCTCGACGGTCTGCTCGGGGGTGGACTCGCTCACAGGTAACTCCTCGGTGGTGTTGTGATGATGATCACGTCACCAAAGACAATACCTGATACTCTGGGTATCGTGAAACAGGTCGACGCCACTGACTCCGCCGCCCCGGGCGGCACGCCCGCCACGGACGGACGCTCCTCCCGCTGGGCCCGGCACCGCGCGCAGCGCCGGATCGAGCTCATCCGCACGGCGCGCAGCGCCGTGGACGAGCTCGGCGCGCAGGCGTCCATGGAGGAGATCGCCACCGCGTGCCAGACCTCCAAGTCCGTCTACTACCGGTACTTCGGGGACAAGGCGGGACTGCAGCGGGCGGTCGGCGAGTACACCGTGACGCGGATGCGCGACCGGCTCGAGGAGGCGGCCCGCGCGGCCGGCTCCTTCGAGGACTCGGTCGAGGCGATGGTCGCGGAGTACCTGCTCAGCATCGAGCGCTCGGCGTCGGTGTACCGCTTCGTCGTGGCCCTCTCCCCCGACCCCGGGCGCTCGCGGCACGACCGGCACCGGGCCGAGCGGGCCCGCGGCGAGCGCTCCGGCAAGGAGGACGCCCCGGCCGGGGACGGCGGCGAGCGCTGGCTGATCCAGGAGTTCGCCGAGTCCGTCAGCGGGCTGCTCGCGGAGGCCCACGTGCGCCACACCCCCACCGAGCGCCGGCTCGAGGAGCCGGTGCTCAGCTACTGGGCCGCGTCCACGATCGGCATGGTCCGCGGCGCCGGCGAGGCCTGGATGAACACCCCCGAGGGCACGCGGCGACCGTCCCGCGAGCGGATGACGGAGCTGATCGTGGGCTGGGCCGTCGACGGCCTGCGCCCGCCCGGCGCACCCGTGCCGGAGCCCCCCTCGACCTGACCACCGCCCGGGCCGGCACGGACCCCGGCCGGCCCCACCACCCCGTGACCGCACCGGCCACCGCCGGTCACCCACGACAGGAGCGAACATGACCACCACCGTCGACCGACCGACCACCGCCGCAGCCGGCTCCGCCGCCGGGCCCGCCACCGCGGACGGCGCCGGGCTCCCGGCGCCCGCCGTGGACGTCGCCGCCCTCGGCGAGGTGCTGCTCGGGCGCTGGGCCGAGGTCCGGCGCGAGACCCGCCGGATGCTGCTCGACGAGCGGCTGCACCAGCAGCCGGGCCTCACCCACCACGAGCACCGCGAGCGGGTCCTGGGCCAGCTGCACCTGCTGGTGGAGCACGGGGCGATGAGCCGCGGGCTGCCGGAGGAGTACGGCGGGCACAACGACCCGGGCGGCAACGTCTCGGGCTTCGAGGAGCTGCTGCTCGGGGACCCCTCGATGCAGATCAAGGCCGGGGTGCAGTGGGGCCTGTTCGGCTCCGCGGTGCTCAACCTCGGCACCGAGGAGCACCACCGGCGCTGGCTCGCGGACATCCGGGACCTGAAGATCCCGGGCGTGTTCGCGATGACCGAGATCGGCCACGGCTCCGACGTCGCCTCGATCGGCACCACCGCCACGTACGACCCCGCCACGGAGGAGTTCGAGATCCACACCCCCTTCACGGCGGCGTGGAAGGACTACCTCGGCAACGCCGCCGTGCACGGGCGCGCCGCCGTGGTCTTCGCCCAGCTCGTCACGCTCGGCGTGAACCACGGCGTGCACGCGTTCTGGGTGGACCTGCGGGACGCGGACGGGAACTTCCTGCCCGGCGTGGGCGGCGAGGACGACGGCCACAAGGGCGGGCTCAACGGGATCGACAACGGGCGGCTGCACTTCACCCGGGTGCGGGTCCCGCGCACGCACCTGCTGGACAAGTACGGCGCCGTGGCTCCGGACGGCACCTACAGCTCGCCCATCGCGAGCCCGGGCCGCCGGTTCTTCACGATGATCGGCACCCTGGTGCAGGGCCGGGTCTCCCTCGACGGCGCGGCCGTCCTGGCGAACAAGGCCGCGCTGAGCATCGCGATCCGCTACGGCAGCGAGCGCCGACAGTTCAACGCGTCCTCCGACGTCCAGGAGGAGGTGCTGATGGACTACCAGCAGCACCAGCGGCGGCTGCTGCCCCGGCTGGCGGAGACCTACGCCATGCACTTCGCCCACCAGGAGCTGCTGCACAAGTACGACGACGTCTTCTCCGGCCGCGAGGACACCGACGAGAACCGGCAGGACCTCGAGACGCTCGCCGCGGCCCTGAAGGCGCTGTCCACCTGGAGCGCCCTCGACACCGTCCAGGAATGCCGCGAGGCCTGCGGCGGGGCGGGGTTCCTGACCAAGAACCGGCTCACCTCCCTGCGCCACGACCTGGACGTCTACGCGACGTTCGAGGGCGACAACACGGTGCTGCTGCAGCTCGTGGCCAAGCGGCTTCTCTCCGACTGGGCGGACGAGTTCAAGCACGTCGACGTGGGCGTGATGGCCCGCTACGTGGCCGGCCGGGCCACCGAGGCCACCTACCACCGGTCGGGGCTGCGCAAGCTCGGCCAGGCCTTCCGGGACACCGGGGACGTCCGCCGCTCCGTCAACGCCCTGCGCGAGGAGTCCGCGCAGCGCGCGCTGCTCACGGACCGGGTGCAGACCATGGTCGCCGAGATCGCGGAGAACCTGCGGCCCAGCGCCAAGCTCCCCCGAGCGGAGGCCGCGGCGCTGTTCAACGAGAACCAGCACAAGATCATCGCCGCGGCGCGCGCCCACGCCGAGCTGCTGCAGTGGGAGGCCTTCACCCGCGGCCTGGAGCAGGTCGAGGACCCGGGCACCCGCACTGTGCTCACCTGGCTGCGCGACGTCTTCGGGCTGCGGCTCATCGAGAAGAACCTCGCGTGGTACCTCTCCTACGGCCGGCTGTCCATGCGGCGCGGGCGCAGCCTCGACGAGTACATCGACCGGCTGCTCGCCCGCCTGCGCCCGCACGCCCTCGACCTCGTGGCCGCGTTCGAGCTCGAGCCGGAGCACCTGCGGGCCGAGATCGCCACGGGGATCGAGGCCCGGCGCCAGGAGGAGGCGGCCGAGCACTACCGGCGGCTGCGCGCCTCGGGCAGCGCCCCGGTCAAGGAGCGCGCCCCGCGCCGGGAGACCGCCACCCCCGCCGCCGGGGCACCGGGCGAGAAGGCCCCGGAGGATGCGAAGCGGGAGCGCCGCGCCGAGAAGCAGGCCGAGCGGCGCACGGAGCGCCGCTCGGAGCGCAAGCACGAGCGCCGGCTCGAGCTGAAGCCGTTGAAGAAGGCGGCCCAGCGGGCCGCGGCGTCCGCGCAGCGGGCGGCCGAGCCGGGCCGCAGGTCCGCGGAGGGCCGGGAGCCGGCGGAGGGCCGTGAGCCCGCCGCCGGCACCGCGCCGGCCGAGGGCG
>NZ_NSKF01000020.1:0-71148 GCF_002287015.1 Kocuria sp. WN036 | reverse complement strand
CGGACGAACCTCTGGTATGGCAGTTGTACCGCCAGGTGCACCGCTGCTTCGCTACGTTCGGAAGAGATAACCGCTGAAAGCATCTAAGCGGGAAGCTCGCTTCGAGATGAGATTTCCACGCACCTAGTGTGTGAGAGGCCCCCAGCTAGACCACTGGGTTGATAGGCCGGAGGTGGAAGCACGAACCAACGACGTGTGCAGCCGACCGGTACTAATAAGCCGACAACTTACACCACACCCCCACCCCCACCACGTGTTGGGAACAAGGGTGGGGTCACCACAGAACACCGCGTCCACTATACGGCTCCCAACCAACAACCCACCCGTCGCTTACGCGGCGGGCACAGGGAACCGCAATTGAATACCGCCCACCACGGGCGGACAACCACAGTGACTTACCCACCCCCGCGAGCACCCGGCGGGGTCGGGCACCAGAGTTACGGCGGTCATAGCGTGGGGGAAACGCCCGGTCCCATCCCGAACCCGGAAGCTAAGACCCGCAGCGCCGATGGTACTGCACCCGGAAGGGTGTGGGAGAGTAGGACACCGCCGGACCACACCAAGGGTCGAGCGCCCGCACCACACGGTGCGGGGGCTCCCCGCATTTAACACCCATCGTCTTCGTTGAATCCCCTCCGACCACGGCTTATGGTCGAGGACCAGGACCCGGTGACGACGAGGAGGAGCCGTGCGACGGAGCAGGCTGATGGCAGCAGTGATCGGAACGACCGCCCTGGTGCTCGCCGGTTGCGACGGGGGCGGTGACGACAGCGCCGTGGTCGAGGAGACGTCGGCCGCCTCGGAGGCGGCTGCCGGCTCCCGCGCCGTCCTCCAGGACACCGAGGGCTCGGAGGTCGGCAGCGTCAGCTTCGCGGAGGTCGCCGCCGGCACGGAGGTCGTGGCCGAGGTGCAGGGGCTCGAGCCCGGCTTCTACGGACTGCACGTGCACGCGACCGGCCTCTGCGAGCCCGACAGCGCGGCCCCGGGGGACCCCGGCACCACGGGTGCGTTCCTCTCCGCGGGCGGCCACCTCGGGAGCGAGGACGCCGAGCACCCCGACCACCGGGGTGATCTCCCCGCCCTCCTGGTGACGGAGGAGGGGACGGGCTTCCTCACGACGGTCACCGACCGCTTCGGTGTCCAGGACCTCGTGGCCGACGACGACGGCAGCGCCGTGATAGTCCACTCGGGCCCCGACAACCACGCCAACGTCCCGGAGCGCTACGCCCCCGACGGTCCCGACGAGGCCACGCTGGGCACGGGCGACGCCGGGTCGCGGCTGGCCTGCGGCGTCGTCGAATGACCGCGGGCCGTCCCGGCCGCGGGTGAGACCCGGCCCTGCGGCGGCGTCCTTCGCTACTCTGGGAGCGTTCCTGCCGTACGCCCGAGAGAGGGGTCTCCCACCATGCCCGACGTCAGTTCCGCGACCGCCCGGATCAACGGGGTCACCATGACCTACACCGACCGGGGGGAGGGGCCGGTGCTGCTCCTGCTGCACGGTCACGCCTACGACCGCAGCATGTGGGCCCGCCAGGTCGAGGTGTTCGCCGACCGCGGCTGGCGGGTGGTCGCCCCCGACCTGCGCGGCTTCGGCGGGTCCGAGGTCACCGAGGGGATCGTCTACACCGAGGAGTTCGCGGACGACGTCGCCGCGCTGCTCGAGCACCTGGCCGTCGACCGGGCGGTGGTGGTCGGGTTCTCGATGTCCGGCCAGATCGCCATGGAGCTCCTCCACCGCCACCCCGGCCGGGTCCGGGCGCTGGTCGTCAACGACACCGTCCCCGAGGCGGAGGACGCCGCCGGCAGGCGGCGCCGCCACGTCGCCGCGGACGCCATGCTGACCGGCGGCATGGAGGCCTACGGCCGCAATGTCCTGGGCAAGATGGTCGCCGAGTCGACGGTGGAGACCCGCCCCGAGGTGGCGGCCGAGGTGCTGGCCATGCTCCAGAACGCTCCCGCGAAGGGGGCCGCCGCGGCCATGCGCGGGCGCGCCGAGCGCCGGGACTTCACCGAGCTGCTCCGCGGCGCCCGGATCCCCGTGCTCGTCGTGGTGGGCGCGGACGACGCCTTCGACGGCGGCGCCGGCCTGCGGATGACCGAGCTGGCCGCCGGGGCGGAGCTCGTCGTCGTCGACGGCGCCGGGCACACCCCCAACCTCGAGCAGCCCGCCGCGTTCGACGACGCCCTGGAGAACTTCCTGCACCGTCTCGACGCCTGAGCGCGGTCACCCCGCGGCAGTACGCTCCTGCGCCCCGTGCCCCTCGGCGGTCCCTCCGTCACGGGGGCGCGGGGTGTCCTGTTCTCCCACAGAGAAGCCGTTGTCCTGCCGACCGCATCATCAGTATGCTGTCCAGATCAGTGCACGACGAGAGGAAGTGGAGCATGGCCGAGACGAACAGCGGCAACCCCGAGAACGCCGACCGCGAGACGGTGGACCAGCTCGCGTTCCAGAACCCCGTGACGCGATACCCCGTCCTGTCGCCCCCGAAGCAGGACCAGCCCGAGCCGGGCCTGGACGTCGAACTCGAGCCCAGGACCGACCGCGGGGAGCTCTCCTACCGGGGGACCGGCCGCCTGGAGGGGCGCAAGGCCCTGATCACCGGGGCGGACTCGGGCATCGGCGCGGCGGTCGCCATCGCGTTCGCCAAGGAGGGCGCCGACGTCGCCCTGAACTACCTCCCGGACGAGGAGCCCGACGCGCAGGTGGTCAAGGCCGCCATCGAGAAGGCCGGTCGCACGGCCGTCCTCCTCCCCGGGGACCTGACCGACAAGGACTTCTGCGCGGCCCTGGTCGACAACGCCGTGGACGGGTTGGGCGGGCTCGACATCCTCGTCAACAACGCCGGCAAGCAGGTGGCGGTCGAGAGCCTCGAGGACCTGAGCGACGAGCAGCTGGTCGACACCTTCACCGTCAACATCGTGGCGATGTTCCGGATCACCAAGGCGGCGCTGCGGCACCTGCCCGCGGGGTCCTCCATCATCAACACGACGTCGATCCAGGCGTACCAGCCGTCGCCGGACCTCCTCGACTACGCGTCGACCAAGGCGGCGATCAACAACTTCACCAAGGGCCTCGGCCAGCAGCTGGCGCCCAAGGGCATCCGCGTCAACGCCGTGGCGCCGGGACCGTTCTGGACGCCTCTCCAGGTCTCGGACGGGCAGCCGAAGGACGCGCTGCCAGAGTTCGGGCAGTCGACGCCCCTCGGCAGGGCCGGCCAGCCCACGGAACTGGCCCCCGCCTACGTGTTCCTCGCCTCCTCCGAGTCGAGCTACGTCATCGGCGAGACCCTCAACGTCAACGGCGGCAGCCCGTCGCCGTGAGGACGCGCCGATCCGGCGAAGGGCTTGGCTCCGTGGAGCCTTCGACCTAGGCTAGAACCAGCCCGCACCATCAGTGGACTTATGAAATGTTCCAGAAAGGCGGAATCATGACCACCAACCCCTATGACCCCACCCCCTACGACGCCGGTTCGAGCCACGCGGCGCAGACCGGCACCTCGTCCAAGAAGGATGTCGCGGCGGAGCAGGGCAAGGCCGAGGCGAACCAGCTGAAGCACGAGGCCGCCGGCTCCGGCCAGCGCGTCAAGGAGACGGCGAAGGAGCAGGCCGGAGCCGTCAAGCAGGAGGCCACCGCCCAGGCGCAGAACCTCCTCGGCCAGCTCCGGAGCGACCTGAGGGACCAGGTGGCCCCCCAGCAGGAGCGCATCGCCTCGAGCGTCCGCTCCGTCAGCGACGAGATCAACGCCCTGTCCCGCGGTGAGAAGCCCGAGACGGACTTCGTCACGGGCCTGCTCGGCAGCGTCTCCGGGCGCGTCGACTCCATGGCCTCCTCCTTGGAGAACAAGGACGCCCAGGACCTGCTGCAGGACGTCCGCCGGTTCGCGGCGCGTCGCCCCGGGACCTTCCTGGCCCTGGCCGCCGGCATCGGGCTCCTCGCCGGCCGCGCCACCCGCGGCGTCAAGGACAGCGACGAGATCGCGACCGACCGCCAGGGCGCCAAGGAGTACTTCGGCGTCTCCGGCCGGCAGGACCAGGGCACCGCGGCCGGGACGGGCGTCGCCACCGGCGCCGTCTACGACCAGGGCTACGACCGCAACCTCACGGCGACCGAGACCTCGGGCTACACCCCGGCCGACCCCTACGCCTACCGCTCCGACGAGCAGGGCGAGGCGGCCCGCACCTACACCGACCGCGTGCCCGGCACCGTCTACCCGGACCAGGAGGGCGACCGTCGATGAGCCATCCCATTCCCCCCTCGGACGCCGAGAACAGGGCGGAGCACGAGTCGCTCGGTGAGATGTTCAAGTCGCTGAGCACCAACCTCTCCACCCTCATCCAGCAGGAGATCGCGCTCGCCAAGGCCGAGACGACGCAGGCGGTGCAGGAGGCCAAGCAGTCCGCCAAGGACACGGGAAAGGGCGCCGGCATGCTCGCCGGGGCCGGCGTGGCCGGACACTTCGTCCTGCTCTTCCTGGCCCTCGCCCTCATGTGGGGACTGAGCAACCTCGTGGGCCTGGCCTGGTCCTCGGTCATCGTGGCCGTGCTCTGGGCCGTCATCGCCGGCATCCTCGCCGCGATGGGCAAGAAGAACCTCAACGAGGGCAAGCGGGAGATGACCGAGGCGACCCAGGATCCGCTGCCCCTCACCCGTGAGACCGTCTCCGAGATCCCGGACACCGTGAAGCCCTCCAAGAAGGAGAACCGATGAGCCAGCAGAACCCCGAACAGATCCGCGCCGACATCGAGGCCACCCGCGCTCGGCTCGGCTCCGACGTCGACGCCGTCGCGGAGAAGGTGACGCCCGAGCGTGTCGTCGAGCGGCAGAAGGACAAGGTCCGCGGCAAGGTCCAGGACACCGTGCACGGAGTGAGGGAGCGAGTCATGGGTTCTTCCGACGACGAGTTCACGGTGGGCGGTTACTCCACCGGCGACGTCCGGGACGAGGCGGCGTACCGCGCCGACCAGGCCCGCGGCGCCGTGCAGAACGCCCCGGCCACGGCCCGGGCGAAGACCCGGGGCAACCCGCTGGCCGCCGGTCTGATCGCCCTCGGCGCCGGCTGGCTCGTCGGCTCGCTGCTGCCCTCCACGCAGAAGGAGCAGGAGCTCGTCGCCGACGCGGCGGACCGGGTGCAGCCCCACGCCCAGCACGCGGTCGAGTCCGCGAAGAGCGCCGCGCAGGAGGTCGCCCAGGACCTGAAGGAGCCGGCCCAGGAGGCCGCGCAGTCCGTCAAGGAGACCGCGCAGTCGGGCGCCCAGGAGGTCAAGCAGCAGGGCCAGGGCGAGGCCCAGCACCTGAAGTCCTCCGCCCAGGACTCGGCGCAGTCCGTCAAGGACGAGACGAAGAACGCCTGACCCGCGTCCGGCCGCACCCCGGCCGGGAGCCGGTGACGCACCGGGCGCGACGCAGGCCCCGGACCGACGGTCCGGGGCCTGCGTCGTGGCCGGCGAGCGGTCAGCGGGCCCGGGCGGCCTGCCCGAGGAGCCCCGGGAAGTAGCCGGAGAGGTACCCGCGCTCGGTCGGGTGCAGGTTGTGGCTGCCGGCGTCGGGGCCGAAGAGGATCCACGGGTCCGCCGAGCCGACGCCGTGGCCGCGGAAGCGGTCGGTGACGTCCACGAAGACGGCGCCCTCCTCCTCCACGCCCGCCGCGAGAGCCGCGTTGAGCTCGTCGGTCCAGTCGTTGAGCTGGGCGGCCCGCTCGGCGGAGATCAGCGGGCTGTCCGCACGGTCGTCGAAGAGGTGCGGATAGCCCAGCACCACGATGCGCGCGTCCGACGCGGCGTCGACGGCCGCGACGGTCTCGGCCGCGGAGGCGGCGGCGGACGCGATGAGCGCGGGGGCCTCCGCGAGCTTGGCGTCGCACGGCGCCGGGCCGTAGGCGGCCTCGGCGGGGGCGCTGCACGCCTCGACGAACCCGCCCCACCCGATGTCGTTGCCCCCGAGGGTCAGTGTCGCCAGGTCGGCCGAGGCGAGGGCGTCGGCGACCGGCTGCGCGGCGACGAGGTTCCGCACCTCGTGCGTCTCGTAGCCGGCGCACGCCGCGTCCAGGGTCACCTCGATCCGGGGGTGCGCGTCCAGCTTGTCGACGTGGTCCCGTCCCGTGCCCTGGACGCAGCCGGGAACGCCCTCGACCGCTTGGAGCCCGCCCGTGCCGAAGGCCGCGGAGTAGGAGTCGCCGAGGTTGACGACCTCGACGGTGCGCGGGGTCGCGGCGGCGGGGGAGGCGGCCGCGCCCGAGAGGGCGAGCGCCGCGGCCAGGGCGGTGACGGTGCGTCGGGCGGTGACTGAGGACATGGCGGGGACCTTTCGGGGGGCGGTGGCGCCTCCCGGGGGCGGCGCCGTGACGGCGGACGCCGGTGACTCCCTGAATTTACAGTCGCGACGCGGCGGAGGGAAGGTCTGTCCCGGCGTCCTGACCCCAGGCCCCGGCCAGGAGCTCGAGGGAGCGCAGCACCTGCTCCTGGGTGGGGGACGCGGGGGCGATCATGAGCTCGTCGGCGTCCGCCGTGACCGCGAAGTCCTCCAGGGAGGACCGGACCTCGTCGCCCGTGCCCGCGGCCGACCAGTGCAGCATGTGCAGGATCTGCTGCCCGGCGGGGCTGTCCATCACCATGTCCAGCTCAGCCTCGCTCAGCTCGCGGCCGCGGCCCACCATGGCGCGCACCCGTTCGCGCCGGGCGGTCCCGAGCTGTTCGGCGGCATCCTCGGCGGTGTCCGCGGCGATGACGTTGACGGCCGCGACGACGTACGGCTCCGCGAGCTGCTCGGAGGGACGGAACCCGGCGCGGTAGGCGGCCACGGCGTCCACGAGCGCGTCGGGGGCGAAGTGGGAGGCGAAGGCGTAGGGCAGCCCGTAGGCGGCGGCGAGCTGGGCGCCGAACAGCGAGGAGCCCAGGATCGTGAGGGGCACGTCCGTCCCGGCGCCCGGCACGGCGCTGACGCCCGGGACGATCGAGCGGCCGCTGAGATAGCCCTGCAGCTCGCGGACGTCCTGCGGGAACTGCTCGGCGGCGGAGGGGTCCCGGCGCATGGCCCGCACCGTCCGCAGGTCCGTGCCGGGGGCCCGGCCCAGGCCCAGGTCGATCCGTCCGGGGTGCAGCTCGGCGAGGGTGCCGAACTGCTCGGCGATCACGAGGGGGGAGTGGTTGGGCAGCATGACGCCGCCCGCGCCCAGGCGGACGGTGGAGGTGTGCGCGGCGACGTGGGCGATCAGCACGGCCGGGGCCGAGGAGGCGATCGTGGGCATGTTGTGGTGCTCCGAGTACCAGACCCGCAGGTACCCCAGGCGCTCGGCGTGCTGGGCGAGGCGCACGGAGTCGGCGAAGCTCTCGCCCACGGACGCGCCCTTGCGGACGGTGGCGAAGTCGATGACGGACAGGGGCAGCGGCACGGCGGACCTTTCACGGTGATCGGGAGAACCTCCACGCTACTCCTCTCCGCCCGGGGCCGCCGTGGCGGGGCGCACACCGGTGCCGCCGCCCGCGGTGCCGGTGCGCGGTGTCGGCGGTCGCGGCTACGCTCGGCAGCATGATCGACCCCTCGACCCCGTTCTCGGCGCCCGAGCTGTTCGAGCTGCCCCGGGAGCGCGCGGAGATCGCCCCCGGCGCCGTCCACGTGCCGGGGTGGCTCGGGCCCGAGGAGCAGCGGGACCTGGTGCTCCGCTGCCGGGAGTGGGCCGTGGGCCCGGTGCCCATGCGGCACATGGTGCTCCCGGGCGGCGGCCGGATGTCGGTGCGCTCCACGACACTGGGCTGGGACTGGGCGCCCTACCGCTATCTGCGCACCGGGGAGCGCAAGCGGGCACCGGACATGCCCCCGTGGCTGACCGAGCTGGGCCGCCGGGCCGCCCAGGAGGCCTACGGCCCCGGCAGCCCGGACGCGCAGGACTACCGGCCGGACACCGCCCTGGTGAACTTCTACGACGCCGACGCCCGGATGGGCATGCACCAGGACAGGGACGAGGCCTCCGCCGCGCCGATCGTCTCCCTCTCGCTCGGGGACACGTGCGTCTTCCGCTTCGGGAACACGCAGACCCGCTCGGCGCCGTACCGGGACGTGGAGCTGCGCAGCGGCGACCTCTTCGTCTTCGGCGGCCCCTCCCGCTACGCGTTCCACGGGGTGCCGCGCATCCGCCCCGGCACGGGGGCGGCCGCGCTGGGCATGAAGGGCGGGCGGCTGAACCTGACCCTCCGGATGACGGGACGGTCCCGGCCGGAGCGCTGAGCCCCCGTGCCAGACTGGCGGGATGGAGCTTCCCGATCCCGCACCGGCCCACCTGATCGACCCGGCGGCGCCGGACGCCGAGGACGTCGGCGCCTACCGCCTGCTCGCCGCGGACATCGCCTCCGGCGTGGCGGTCGTGGCCGCCCGGCACCGCCGGCGGGACGTCGCCGCGACCGTGACCGGGTTCCTCGACGTCTCCTACGACCCGCCCACCATGCTCGTGAGCCTCTTCGAGGAGGGGCGGATCTGCGACGCGGTGGAGTCCTCCGGCGCGTGGACGCTCTCCGTGCTGCGCCGGGACCAGGAGGGGGTCGCCAACTGGCTCGCGAGCCCCGGCAACCCGGTCGAGGGCCTGCTGGACCGCGTGCCCTTCCGGCGCGCGCCGCGCTCGGGGGCGCCCGTCCTGGACGGGGCGCTCGCGTGGTTCGAGCTCTCCACCGTGGCCGTGCACACCGCCGCGACGCACCGGCTCGTCGTGGGCGAGGTGACCGCGATGGGCCGCGGGGTCGCGGAGGCCCGGGCCGACGACCCGCTGGTGCACTACGCCCGCGGCTACCGGGGCCTGACCCGGTGACCCGGGGGCGCCGGACACGACGACGGCGCCCGTGCAAGACTGTGACGTCGGGTTTCTCCCGCCCCGTCAGCGGCGGAATCGATTGACTCCCGCTCCGGTTCCGGACGTAGCGTGGACCGGTGGGGCCGCCCGGCGGCACCGTTCCCACGGCTCTCCACGGAAGGACACTCATGGCGGCCCAGCACCACGAACGCCGGCCTCGTCGGGGGCACGACGACGACGCGCCCGCCGGCGGCGCGCCGGAGCAGAGCCCTCCGCGGCCCGAGCGGACGGCGGAGGAGCCGCGGCTGAGCGCGGTCCCGCGGCCCGGTCCCCCGGCCGAGCGCGCGGCCGCGTCGGTCGCCGACCTCGAGGTCCCGGCCGACCACCTCCAGGACCTCGAGCACGTGGGCGAGGCGTTCAAGGCGGCCTTCGCCCACCACCCCGCGGGGGTCGCGATCATCACCGCGCGGGGCCCCGAGGGGCCGGTGGGCCTGACGGCGTCCTCGGTGTCCTCCGTGTCGGCCGTGCCGCCGATCCTCGGCTTCTCCCTGCAGGCCCGTCAGGGCTCGGCCGCTCTGCTGGCCGAGGCCGACTCCTTCCTGGTGCACCTGCTGGACGCCGAGAACCTCGACCTCGCCCGGTCCTTCGCCGTCTCCGGGGCGCCGCGCTTCGGGACGGACATGCCCTGGGAGTACCTGGAGACGGGGGAGCCCCGGCTGCTCAACGTCGCCCGGGTCCTGCGCGCGGTCCCGCTGGCCCGGATCAAGGCCGGGCCCGCCCTCGTGTTCAACGCCGCCGTGGTCGACGTCCTCGGCCACGAGGGCACGGGCGTCCCCCTCGTCTACCACCGCCGCCGGTTCCACGAGCTCAACGACCGCTCCGCCCTGGACCCCGAGGCCTGAGCGTCCGGGGGCGGCCCCCGGGGACCCGGAAGAACTTCGGACTTTGTTGTTGACACATCACCAAGGTGCTCCTAGAGTAGTTGACGAAGCAACAACCTGCTCGCCACCGATCCCCAAGGAGAACACCATGTCCCAGCTCAACGGTCTCGTCCCCGGTTCCTGGACCTTCGACCCCGCCCACTCCGAGGTCGGCTTCACCGTCCGCCACGCCGGCATCTCCAAGGTGCGCGGCACCTTCGGCGAGGTCGACGCGCAGCTCGAGGTCACCGACCCGGTCGAGAGCTCGACCCTGAACGCCACGGTCCAGATGGCGAGCATCGACACCAAGAACGCCGACCGCGACGCCCACGTGCGCAGCGCCGACTTCTTCGCGGTCGAGGAGCACCCCACGATGACCTTCACCTCGACCGCCGTGGCCTTCGACGGCGAGGAGGGCACGATCACCGGTGAGCTGACCATCAAGGACGTGACCCGCACCGTCGAGCTCGCCACCGACTTCAGCGGCGTCGTCGTCGACGCCTTCGGCGTGACCCGCGCCGGCTTCTCCGCCGAGACCACCATCTCCCGCAAGGACTTCGGCATCACCTGGAACGCCGCGATGGAGGCCGGCGGGGTCCTCGTCTCCGACAAGGTCGTCATCAGCCTCGACGTCGCGTTCACCGCGCCGCAGAACGACCCCGAGGAGACCGTCGAGGGCCAGGAGGCCGTCTCGGCCCAGGCCTGATCCCCCGACAGGCGCGCACGGGAGCGGCCCGCACCCCGGCAGGGGTGCGGGCCGCTCCCGTGCGCGCCGTGACCGGTGCCGCGGGCCGGTGCGGCTAGCGGAGCTGCTGCACCAGGAACCAGATCGCGGGACCCGCGACCAGCAGCAGCAGCGCCCACCGGCGCAGCCGCACCTCGAACGTGGCGGCGTTGAACCGCCGCCCGTCCTTCGGCCGGGACTCGGCGATCTCGTCCTCGAGCGGCTTGGGGGAGGGCTCCTGCGAGTCCTCGTGCGGGCCCTGGTGCGGGTCCTCGGGGCCGGTGCCGGCAGGGGGCACCGAGGTCACCGCCACTTCGTGGTCATGATCAGCCCCACCATCATCAGGGCCAGGCCCACCCCGATGTTCCACGTGCCGATCCCGGGCACGGGATAGGTGCCCTGGAAGAGGTAGTAGACGATGAGCCACAGCAGCCCGACCACCAGCAGGCCCAGCATGATGGCCTTGTACCAGGTGGGCGTCGGGGCGTGGGTCTCCGGCGAGCCGTGCCGGGAGCGCTCGGTGAGCTCCTGCGCCACCGCGTTCGCGGCGGCCTCCGGGTCGAACGCGGTGGAGCCGCCGGGCAGCCCCTCCGCCGCCAGCCGCGCCAGCTCCGCGTCGACGGGCGGGGCAGCTGCCGGCGTCGACCGTCCGGAGCCGCCCGGACGGCGGGCCGGCTTCTTGCGGCGGTTCTTGGACTCGGGCACTGATCCTCCTGATCACCAAGCGGGCCGTCTTCACGGCGGGGGGTCCGGTGCACCAGTCTAGCCGCCCGGTGCGTGCCCTCCTGCGGACGCGTAAGCTGGACGGGCGCACGCGCCGAGAGGCACCCCACTCCCAGGAGATCCTGTGACCGTCAAGATCCTCGTCGTGGACAACTACGACAGCTTCGTCTACACCCTCGTCGGCTACCTCGAGCAGCTCGGTGCGAGGACCACGGTCATCCGCAACGACGACCTCGACGAGACCGCCGCGTGCGCGCTCGCCGACGAGCACCAGGGCGTCCTCCTCTCGCCCGGCCCGGGCGCTCCCGCCGACGCCGGCGTGTGCACCGCCCTGATCCGCCACGCCGAGCGGACGGGGCAGCCGCTGCTCGGCGTCTGCCTCGGCCACCAGGCCCTCGCGGAGGCGTACGGGGGGACCGTCACCCATGCCGAGGAGCTCATGCACGGGAAGACCTCCCGGGTGGAGCACAACGGCACGAGCGTCTTCGGCGCCGTGCCCAGTCCGTTCACCGCGACCCGCTACCACTCGCTCGCCGTCGTGGACCAGTCCGTGCCCGACGTCCTCGAGGTCACCGCCCGCACCCCGAACGGGGTGATCATGGGGCTGCGCCACAAGAGCGCCCCGCTGCACGGGCTGCAGTTCCACCCGGAGTCCGTCCTCACCGAGGGCGGCTACCTCATGCTCGGCAACTGGCTCGAGCTCGTAGGGCTCAAGGGCGCGGCGCGGGCCGCCGCGTCGCTCTCCCCGCTGATCACCGTCTGATCCTCGGCCGCCGGCCCGGACGTCAATCGCGCCGGGGCCCGCGGTCCGCGCCCTGCTCGAGCGCCTCGCGGGCCCGGTCGGCCGCCTGCTGGGGGATCCCGTCCTGCTCGTCGTCGTCGCGCGCCTCGGTCTCGGGGGAGTCCTCCGGGGACGTCTCGGCGGAGTCGTCCGGGGTGCTGCTGGGCTCGGACTCCTCCTCCTCCGGTGCGGCGGTCTCCTCGGGCTCCTCCTCGTCCTCGGTCGCCTCCGGGGAGGCGGACGGGGTGGGCGAGGGGGTCGGCTCCGGAGCGGGCTCGGGCTCCGGGGCGACCGCCACGGTGAGCGTGATCGTCGAGCCCTGCGGCGCGGACTGTCCGGCGTCGACGCTCTGGTCCACGACCTGCCCTGCGGGCACTCCGGCCCGGGGTGTGGTGACGACCTCGGACGAGATGCGGACCGCGTCCGCGCCGAGGGCCGCGACCGCCTCCTGCCGGCTCAGGCCCACGAGCTGCGGCACGGTCACCCGCCCCGTGGACAGCACGAGCTGCACCTCCGAGCCGCTCGGGACGGTGGTCCCGCCGGCCGGGTCGGTGGCGACCAGCATCCCCTGGGGCACCCATGGGCTGTTCGCCGTGCGGGTCGCCCCGGCCTCGAGCCCGGCGGCCTCCAGGGCGTCCCGCACGTCCTCCTCGGACCGGCCCGCGAGGTCGTCGGGGACCTCCACCTCGGCGGGCCCCCGCGAGACCGCGAGGACCACGGTGGAGCCCTCCTCGACCTGCGTGTCGGCCGTGGGGTCGGTGCCCACGGCGTCGCCCTCGGGCACCTCGTCGTCGAAGACCTCCTCGCGCTGCGGCACGAGCTCCGCGTTGCGCAGCGCCGTCTCGGCCACCGCCGCGTCCATCCCCGCCACGTAGGGGACGGCGACGAGCACGGGTCCGCCGCGCTGGTCCTGGACCCACTGGAGGGCCACGACCCCGAGGACGGCGAGGACCGCGAGGGCGAGCAGGCCGAGCAGCGCCGCGCGCAGCGGTCGCCGTCGGCGGTCCCGCGCCGGGGTCGAGCCGCTCCCGGGGTCGTCCGCCGGCACCGGCGCCGCGGCGACCGCCGTGCCCGCCGCCGTCGGCGGAGCGGCCGCCCCGGCGGGCACGGGGACGGGCGGGAGGGTCTTCGTGTCCTCGTCCCGCTGCCGCACCGCGTGCAGGGGCTGGGTGGCCTCCAGGTCCCCCGGCACCGCGGGGCGCAGCTCCCGCAGCGCCCGGCGCATCTGCCCGGCGTCCTGGAAGCGGGCGGAGCGGTCCTTGGCGAGGGCCTTCGCCATGAAGTCGTCGACGCGCCCGCCGAGCCGCGGGTCCAGCTCCGAGGGCGCGGGGGGATGGTCCCGGACGTGCTGGGCGGCGATGTCCACCGAGGACCCGCCCACGAACGGCGCCCGGCCCGTGAGCATCTCGAAGAGCACGCACGCGGCGGAGTAGAGGTCGGAGCGGGCGTCCACGGACTCGCCCCGGGCCTGCTCCGGGGACAGGTACTGCGCGGTGCCGAGGACGGCCTGGGCCTGGGTCAGGGCCGGCGAGGTGTCCTCCACGGCCCGGGCGATGCCGAAGTCCATGACCTTGATCTGCCGCTCGGGGGTCACGATCACGTTGGCGGGCTTGATGTCTCGGTGGACGATGCCGGCCCGGTGGCTGTACTCCAGGGCGTCGAGGATGCCCAGGGTGATGTCCACGGCCTCCTGGGGCGTCACGGCGTTCTCGTGGATCAGCTCCCGCAGGGTCCGGCCCGGCACGTACTCCATCACGATGAACGGCCGGTCCACGCCCTCGTCGGTCGTCGCGAGGATCTCGCCCGTGTCGTAGACCGAGACGATCGAGTGGTGGTTCAGGGCGGCCACGGACTGGGCCTCGCGCTTGAACCGTTCGTGGAAGGTGCCGTCCCGGGCCAGCTCGGGGCGCAGCACCTTGATGGCCACCCGCCGGCCCAGCCGCAGGTCCCGCCCCAGGTGGACGGTGGCCATCCCGCCGCGGCCGATGGTCTCGCCCACCTCGTAGCGGTCGTTGATGAGGGAGGGGACGGGGTTCCGGCCCGGCACGGCTCAGCCCTCCTGGCCGGGCCCGGTCGGTGTCGCGGTGGGCGAGGGCGATCCGGTGGTGGGGGCGGTGGTCGTCTCGGGCGCCGCGGCGACCCACATCTCGATGGTGTCGCCGGGGCGGACGGTGGACCCGCCCAGGGGCTGGGTGCGCAGCACGGTCCCGGGCTCGGCGTCCTCGGTGGTCTCGTCGTAGCGGATGATGTTCACGCCCAGGAGCCGGATCTCGTCGATCAGCGGGTCGGCCGGGCGGCCGACCATCCCGGAGGGCAGCTCCACGGTGTCCGGGCCGGTCGAGTAGACCACCGTGATGGTGGTGCTCCGCGCCACCTGGCCCACGGGGTTCAGGGACAGGACGGTGTTCTGCTCCTCGTCGGCGGTGCGGCCCTCGCGCTCCACGGGGAAGCCCAGGTCGGAGAGCTCCTGCACCACCTCGTCCACCGGCCGGCCCTCGTAGCGGGCGGCGAGGACCTCCACGGTGTCCGCGCCGGGCTGCTCCGCCGCCGGGGGCGTCGGCTCGCCGGGCACCGTCGAGGTCGAGACGGTGCCCGTGGGGGAGGGCTCCTGGCTCACGGGCGCCGGCTCGCGCAGCAGGAAGAACCACAGCAGCCCTGCCACGAGGAGCAGCACCAGGAGCACCGGCAGCAGCCAGGCCCACACCGAGCGGCGCTCCCGGCGCTCCTCGGGACGGGCCGGACCGGTGCCGGGGTCCTCCCCGGGGCCCTCCGGGCCGTCGACGACGTCCAGCTCGGCGGTGATGGGCCGTGGCCCGCCGGCGGCGGCGGCTCCGGTCGCCGCGGCGGCCGCGGTGCGGTCCCGGTCCAGCACCTGCGTCGGCTCGTCGCGCACGGGCTCGAACGCCTGGGTGGCGTCGTCGTCGGGCAGGTCGAGGAAGGGGCGCATCCCGGGGACGGCCGCGACCGCCGCGTCCTCGTCCCCGCGGCGGATGGCGTCCACGGCGGTGGCCAGGGCGCCGGCCGTGGCCGGGCGGTCCTTGGGGTCCTTCGCCAGCATCGACATCAGCAGCGCCCGCACGGTCTCGGGCACGCTGTCCTTCAGCGGCGGCGGCGGGTCGTTGACCTGCGCGAGGGCGATCGCGATCTGCGACTCCCCGGTGAACGGGCGGCGCCCGGCCAGGCACTCGTAGCCGATGATGCCCAGCGAGTAGATGTCCGAGGACCCCGTGGCGGTCTGACCCGTGGCCTGCTCGGGCGCGAGGTACTGGGCGGTGCCCATGACCTGCCCGGTGGCCGTGAGGGGCACCTGGTCCGCCAGGCGGGCGATGCCGAAGTCCGTGACCTTCACCCGGTTGTCCGGGGTGATGATGAGGTTGCCGGGCTTCACGTCGCGGTGCACCAGGCCCTGGGCGTGCGCGGCCGCCAGCGCCCGTGCGGTCTGCCCGATGTAGTTGAGCACGGTGTCCGGGGCGAGCGTCTTCTGCCGCTCGATGATGTTGGACAGCGGCTCGCCCGGGACCAGCTCCATCACGAGGAAGGCGGAGCCCTCCTCCTCGCCGTAGTCGAAGACGTTGGCCACCCCGGGGTGGTTCAGGAGCGCGGTGTGCCGGGCCTCGGCGCGGAAGCGCTGCAGGAAGTTCGGGTCCCCGTTGTACTCCTCCTTGAGGATCTTCACGGCCACGATCCGGCCCAGGACCCGGTCCTTGGCCTTCCACACCTCACCCATGCCGCCGATCGCGATCCGATCGGTCAGTGCGTAGCGCCCGCCCAGGACGGTGCTCGACGATGGTCTCACTTGTTCAACACCGCCTCGAAGAGTCGCTTGGCACCGGGACTGGTCAGGGAGGCGCCCGTCGCCACGTCCACGTCCTCGAAGACGACGGCGAGGGCCACCTGGGGGTCGTCGGCCGGCGCGAAGCCCGTGAACCAGGAGTCGTTGAGGCCTTCGTCCGAGCCGATCTCGGCGGTGCCCGTCTTCCCGGCCACCTCGACCCCCGGGACGGCCGCGCCGCGGGCGATGCCGTCCTCGACGACCTGCACCATCAGGTCCGAGACGGTCCCGGCGACGTCCGCGCTCGTGGAACGGCGCAGCTGCTCCGGGTTGAGCTCCTCGATCACGGACAGGTCGGCGGAGCGCACGGTGCGCACGAGCTGGGGCTTCATCTGCACGCCGTTGTTGGCGATCGTGGCGCTCATCATGGCCACCTGCAGGGGCGTGGTGCGCACGTCGTACTGGCCGATCGAGGACAGCGCGAGCTGGGCCTCGTTGAGCTCCTCGGGGAACACCGACGGGGTCACCTTGAGCGGCACCGAGAGGGGCTCCCCGTAGCCGAAGTTCCGGGCGGTCTCCCGGATCGCGTCCTCCCCGAGGTCCAGGGCGATCGAGGCGAACGGCGTGTTGCAGGACTGCTCGAGCGCGAACTCCAGGTCCGCCTCCGCACGGGCGGTGCAGCCGCCGCCCACGTAGTTGGGCAGGGTCACGTCGGTGGCGGGCAGGGGCAGCTCCTGGGGGTTCGGGATCAGGGTCTCCGTGGTGTAGTCCCCGGACTCGAGGGCGGCCACGGTGTCGATGATCTTGAACGTCGAGGCGGGGGCGTAGAGGTCACCGGCGACGGCCCGGTTGACGAGGGGCGCGTCGGGGTCCTCGTTGAGCCGTTCCGCGGCGGCGATCACGGAGCCCGAGTCGTGCGAGGCCAGCTCGTTGGGGTCGTAGCCCGGGGTGGAGACCATGGCGAGGATCGCGCCCGTCTCCGGGTCGAGGGCCACGATCGAGCCCTTCCGGCCCTCGAGCACCTCGGCCGCGGTCTGCTGCAGCACCGGGTCGATGGTGAGCTCGACCGACGCGCCCGTGGGCTGGTTCCCGGAGAACATGGAGACCACGCGGTCGTAGAACTGCTCGTCGGAGGCGCCGGAGAGCTCCTCGCCGAGGGCCGCCTCGAGCCCGGTGGCGCCGTAGACGAGGGAGAAGTAGCCCGTGAGGTGCCCGTACGTCAGCGGGTCCGCGTAGACGCGCTGGTACTCGAAGTCGTCCTCCGAGGGCACGGAGGACGCCTTCGGGTCCCCGTCCACGAGGATCGCCCCGCGGTCCGCGCCGAACTGGTCGTAGAGGCTGCGGTTGTTCCACGGGTGCGCCTCGAGGGTGCGCGCCGCGACGAACTGCACGTAGGTCAGCGCGAGGAGCAGCACGGTGAAGATCGCCACGCCGGCCACCCAGGTGTGTCGGATCGCCCGGTTCACGATGCTCCTCCGTTCTCGGTGCTCCGGGACCCGCCGGGGCCCCTGCGGTCCTTGTCGGTGAGGCGGGACATCGCCTCGGTGGGGGTGCCGCCGTGGTGGTCCGCGTCCTCGGCGTCCCGGTGCCCGTCGAGGCCCGCGGCGGCGATCGGCTCGGTGGCGGCGGTGTCGGCGGGCACCGCCGGGCCGCGGGCCGTGTCGGCCCCGGTGCCCCGCCCTCCGGTGGCGCGGTCCACCCCGTCCGCCTGCCCCGCGTCCTGCTCGGGCCCGTCCGGATCCGTCCCGGGACGGCGGTCCCGGCGGCGTCCCGGGCGCTCGGCGCGCTCCTGCTCGTCGCGCCGCGCCGCCTCGCGCAGCGCGGCCTCGTGGGCGGCGATCTCGGCGAGGTCGGCCTCGGTGGCCGGACCGGTGACCACGGGCCGGCGGGCCGTGTGGGAGATCGCCAGGATGATCGCCGCGATGATCCAGTTGGACAGCAGCGAGGAGCCGCCCGCGGACATGAACGGGGTGGTCAGCCCGGTCAGGGGGATGAGCCGGGTGACCCCGCCCACCACCACGAACAGCTGCAGCACGATGACCGCGGACAGCCCCGCCGCCAGCAGCTTGCCGAAGGAGTCACGGGTGCCCAGGGCGGCCCGGAAGCCCCGGGTGACGAACAGGAAGAACAGCACGAGCACGGCGCTCAGGCCGATGAGCCCCAGCTCCTCGCCGAACGCGGTCATGATCA
This sequence comes from Kocuria sp. WN036, assembly GCF_002287015.1. NCBI lineage: Bacteria > Bacillati > Actinomycetota > Actinomycetes > Micrococcales > Micrococcaceae > Kocuria > Kocuria sp. WN036. The sequence goes on along the minus strand of NZ_NSKF01000020.1, from coordinate 53,261 downwards.
TGTCCGAGTTGGCGTAGGAGACGAGGTCCGGCCGGCCCTGGCCGAGCCCCTGCCCGAAGAGCCCGCCGGAGGAGAGCCCGAACAGGCCCTGGACGATCTGCCCGGAGCCGCCCGGGGCCCGGTTGTACACCTCCGGGTCGAACGCGTTGAGCCAGGAGTCCAGGCGTGCCGCCACGTGGCCGAAGGTCTGGCTCGCGAAGAACCCTCCGACGGCCACGAGCAGCAGCCCGATGACGATCCAGCTGAGCCGGCTCGTGGCGAGGTAGATCATGGCCAGGAAGAGGCCGAAGAACAGGATCGCGGAGCCGAGGTCCCGCTGGAACACCAGCACGCCGATCGCGATGATCCACGCCGCGAACATCGGCGCCATGTCCCGGAACCGCGGCAGGCGCACGGGGCCGATCTTCTTGCCGGCCAGCAGGATGAGGTCCCGGTTGGTCGAGAGGTAGCCGGCGAAGAAGACGGCCAGGGTGATCTTGGCGACCTCCCCGGGCTGGAAGGTTCGACCGCCCACGGAGATCCAGATCCGGGCGCCGTTGAGCTCCAGGCCGAGACCGGGCAGGAGGGGCAGGAGCAGCAGCAGCCCGCTGAGCACCAGGCAGATGTAGGTGATCCGCCGCAGCACCCGGTGGTCCTTGAGGAACCAGAGCACCAGGCAGGCGGCGGTCATGGCGAAGGCCGTCCACACCACCTGGGAGCCCGCGGCCGTCTGGTCCGTGGTGAGGTCGATCCGGTGGATCATGGCGATGCCCAGCCCGTTGAGGGCCACCACGATCGGCAGGACATAGGGGTCCGCGTACTTGGCCCGCAGCCGCAGCACCACGTGCAGGACCAGCGCGCCGATGCCCAGGACCAGCCCGGAGACGAGGAGGTGCGGGTCCCCCGAGCCCAGCTGGTCGGGGTCCACGAGGACGTTCGCGCCCACGCCGATGCCCACGGCGAGCACGAGCAGGAGCAGCTCGGTGAGCCGCCGCGGCTTCTGGCGGGGCTCGACCTGCTCCTCCCGGGCGGAGGTCGCGGCGGGGGCGCTCATCCGTCACCCCCGGGAGAGGCCGCGGGCGAGGGGGTGGGCGAGGCGGTGGGGGAGGCGGTGGGGGAGGCGGTGGCCCGCTGGACGGTGCCCGTGGGGCGCGGCTCCGGGCCGGGCGTCTCCTCGGGCACGGACTCGCGCAGCTCGCGCACGATCCGCTCCGCCTCCTCGAGGCTGCCGGCGGGGATGGCGTTGCGGACCCGTTCCTGGGCGAAGCCCGGGAGGTCCTCGACCCGGAGATCCGTGGCGCGCTCGAGGTCGCTGAGGCTCACGGGCCCCAGCGACTGGGAGACGCCGTTGTAGATCGCCACGTTGCCCTGCTGCTCGCCGACGTAGTACTGGGAGCTGATCCAGCCGCTCGTGAGCCAGCCCCCGGCCACGAGCAGCAGCCCTGCCGTGGCCAGCGCGAGCACGGCCACGGCGCGCCGGTGGCGGCGCCGGCGCGGGGACGGGACGGTGGCGCCGGCCCGGTGCAGCGCCGACTCGACGTCCCGCGGATCGGCCAGCGTGTCGGGGGCGGAGGTCTGCAGGAGGGTCGCGCGGCGCTCCAGGACGCTGTCGCTCACGGTGGGGATGCGCCCGGTCTGGGTGGCGTTGGCGGCGGCGCCCACCAGCAGGTGCGGGCGCGCGGCGAGGTCGCGGCGCAGCGCGGCCGCCGAGGACTCGGCCTCGGCGGTCCCCGGCGTCCCGGCGTCCCCGGTGATCTCGTCCGAGGTGCGGGCGAACTCCGGGTCCGGGACGGCGCCGCGGGCCTCGCCGGCCTGCGGCACGGGGGCGGTGTCGTCGGTCTCGAAGACCTGGACGACCACCACGGTCACGTTGTCGGGGGCCCCGCGGTCCAGGGTCAGCTCCACGAGCGTGTCCACGATCTGGTTGAGGTCGTCGGTGGAGCCCAGCACCGAGTGGATGGTCTCCGGGCGGACCACGGCATTGAGCCCGTCGGAGCACAGCAGCCAGCGCTCGCCGCGCTCCGGGCGGAGGGTCTCCACGTCGATCTCGGGGGAGGCGTCGACGTCCCCGAGCACGCGCATGAGGACGTTCTTGTGCGGGTGGGACTCGGCCTCGTCCGGGCGCAGCCGGCCCTCGTCGATGAGCCGCTGGACGAAGGTGTGGTCCTTGGTGACCTGGCGGAACTCGTCGCCCCGCAGCCGGTACGCGCGGGAGTCCCCGATGTGGGCCACGACGAGCTCGTCCTGGTCCGCGAGCAGGGCCGTGACGGTGGTGCCCATGCCGCCCAGGCGGGCGTTGCCCAGGACCAGCTTGGCGAGGTTCTGGTTGGCGTTCTGGATCTCGTCCGTGAGCACGGTGGCGCCGTCGCCGTGGTGGTCCGGGCGGTCGAGGCTCGTGAGGTCCATGACCGCGGAGGCCGAGGCGACGTCCCCGCCCACGTGCCCGCCCATGCCGTCGGCGACCACGGCGAGGTGGCGGCCCGCGTAGGCGGAGTCGTCGTTCTTCGAGCGGACGCGGCCCACGTCGGAGCGCGCCGCGTAGCGGAAGGCGATCGCCATGCGTCAGGACCTCAGTTCCAGGACGGTCTTGCCCACCCGGAACGGGGTCCCGGGGTCGAGTGGCACGGCCCGGGAGAGGCGCTGCTGGCCGACGAAGGTGCCGTTGGTGGAGCCGAGGTCCTCGAGGAACCAGCGGGAGCCCTGCGGGAACAGCCGGGCGTGGCGCCCCGAGGCGTAGTCGTCCCCGAGGGGCACCGTGGCCTCGGGGGAGCGGCCCAGCAGCACCGGGGCGTTGCCCAGCGGGTAGCTGCGGCCGCGGAGCGGGCCGTCGAGGACGACCAGGGTCTGGGGACGGGAGCGCTGCCCGGTGCTGGGGCCCGCGGCGGGCGGCGCCGGGTCCTCCGCGGCGCCCCGGCGCTCGGCGCGGGACCTCGTGAGCGCCGCCGGGAGCTTCCCGCCGACCGCCAGGTCACGACCCTGGCTGGCGACGATGCTGAAGATGAAGATCCAGAGCAGCGCCAGGAAGCCGAAGCGGAGCAGGGTGACGGTGAGTTCGGACATTCAGCGGTTCCCCTTCGGGGTCAGGAGGCGGAACGTGATCCTGGTCCGACCCATGGTGATCACGGAGCCGTTGACCAGCTCGGTGCGGCCGATCACCCGCTCCCCGTCCACGTAGGAACCGTTGGTGGAGCCGAGGTCCACGGCCACGAAGTGCTCGCCCTGCCGCCGGATCTCGAGGTGCTTGCGGGACACGCCGGTGTCCTCCACGGTGATGTCCGCCTCGGCGGAGCGGCCCAGCACGATCGAGTCCGCGTTCAGGGAGTAGCGCGCGCCGTCGACGTCGAGCACCGGGATCCAGTGCTGCGCGGGCACGGAGCGCGTCGGCTCCCCCTCGTCCTCCTCCCGGCGGTGGCCGCGGGCGATCCGCTGCCCGCTCGGGGTGGCGGGGGTGTTGGGGGACTCGGCGGTGCGCTGGGCCGAGGAGTGGACGCGGAACTCGCCGGCCTCCACCTCCGGGTTGCGGGTGAAGGACACCTTCACCGCCCCCTGGAGCGTGTAGGCCTGGCTGCGGGCGTGCTTGATGACGACGTCGCACAGCTCCTCCGCGAGCGGCGTGCCCCAGTCCTGGGCGCGCGGGAAGTCCTCGTCCGAGAACTCCACGACGAAGACGTTGGGGGCCATGGTGCGGCCGGCGGAGATCGTGAACGCCTCCTGGTCGAGCTCCCGCCGGAGGGCGCTGGCGATCTCGACGGCCTCCACCCGCTTCCGGGAGCCGGTGGAGAAGGTGGCGCGGACGGCCTTCTCGATGTTCTTCTCGAGGCTCTCGAGGAATCCCATGCCGCCTCCTTCCTGGCGTCGATCACGGTGCGCATGCACCCGGTCCCGGGTCAGGCGTTCTCCAGGATAGTAGACGCGACGCCTGTGAGCCCGGTGGGGGGTCCGCGCCGGGCGGGTCAGCGCCCCGGTCACGTCCTTGCCAGGGGGTCCGCAGGGGAGAAGAATCCCGGGTATGAAGCACACTGACCGAAGGCACCTGTCCCTGGCGGCGCTCGCCCTCTCCGCCCTGCTCCTCACAGGCTGCGGCGGCGACGGGGGTGACGGCGGCGCCGGAGGGGACGGCACCACCGCCCCGGCGGAGACCGGCGCCCCGGCCGACACCGCCACCCCCGACGACAGCGCGAGCCCGGACGACACCGCCACCCCCGACGACAGCGCGAGCCCGGACGACACCGCCACCCCTGACGACAGCGCGAGCCCCGACGACGACGGCACCGCCACGGCCTCCGGCTCGGCCTCGCCCTCGGAGAGCCCCACCGACGACGCCACCGGCGGGTCCGGCGGCGAGGCAGCCGTCGTGGCCTCCGCGGTCGCCGCGGCCGAGGACGCGGTGGGCGGTGACGCCCAGGCCTTCGAGATCGGACGGGAGGACAGCCCGGCCAGCTGGGAGGTCACCGTCGCCGCCGACGACCGCGAGCACCAGGTGTACGTCTCGCAGGACGGCGAGGACGTGATCAGCCAGGAGGAGGAGGGCGGCCTCGACAGCGACGACGGCGAGAAGCTCGCCCAGGTCCGGGTGCCCCTCGACGAGGGGCTGGCCACGGCGCTGGAGACGGTCAACGGCACGGTCGACGAGGCGCAGCTCGAGACGGAGGACGGCACGACCGTGTGGGAGGTCGAGATCGACGAGCCGGACGGCAACTCCGTGGACGTGTTCGTCAACGTCGAGGACGGCTCCGTGCTGAAGATCGACCGCTGACCCCGTGGTCGCGGACCCCGGCCGCACGGAGCGCCGCCGGCTGCGGCTGACGTTCCTGGGCCTGCTCATGGCGGTCCTGCTGGCCGCCCTCGACCAGACGATCGTGGCCACGGCGCTGCCCTCGATCGTCGGGGACCTGGACGGGCTCGACCGGATCTCCTGGGTGGTCACGGCGTACGTGCTCGCCGCCACCGTGGGCCTGCCGGTCTACGGGAAGCTGGGCGACCTCTACGGGCGCAAGCGGATCTTCCTGGTGGCCGTCGTGGTCTTCCTGCTCGGCTCCGTGCTCTCGGGCGCCGCCCAGGACATGACGCAGCTCATCGTCCTCCGCGCGCTGCAGGGCCTGGGCGGCGGCGGCCTCCTGATCGGGGCGCAGGCGATCATCGCGGACCTCGTGCCGGCCCGCGAGCGCGGCCGGTACATGGGCGTGATCGGGGCGGCCTTCGGTCTCGCCTCGGTGAGCGGGCCGCTGGTCGGCGGGTTCCTCACGGACCTCGTGAGCTGGCGGTGGGTGTTCTACATCAACCTGCCGCTGGGCCTGGTGACGCTCCTGTTCATCCCCCGCTTCCTGCACCTGCCGCACGTCCCCCGGGGACGGGTGCGCCTCGACGTGCTGGGCACGGCGCTGCTGGCGCTGGGCAGCGTGGCGTTCGTGCTCCTCACCACGTGGGCCGGCACGGCGTACGCGTGGTCGAGCCCGCGGATCCTCGGCCTCGCCGGGGCGGTCCTGGTGCTCGGCGTGCTGTTCGTGCTGGTGGAGCGCCGCGCCGCGGAGCCGATCATCCCGCTGCACCTGTTCCGCGTGCGCAACTTCGTGGTGCCCACCGCGGCGGCCGTCGGCATGGGCGTGATCATGTTCGCGACCATCACCTACCTGCCCACCTACCTGCAGATGGTCGACGGCGCCTCGGCCACCACCGCCGGCCTGATGATGATCCCCGTGACGGCCGGGATGCTCGTCGGCACGATCGGCACCGGCCGCCGCATCGCACGCACGGGGCGCTACAAGCACTGGCCCGTGCTGGGCTCCGCGGTGATGGCCGCCGGGCTCGCGCTGCTCTCGCTGATCAACGAGTCCACCCCGTACGCCCTGACGGCCGCGGGGATGGCCGTCACCGGTCTCGGCATCGGCTGTCTCATGCAGAACCTCGTCCTGATCGTGCAGAACGCGGTGCCGCCCGCGGAGCTGGGGGCCACGACGTCGTCGTCGAACTTCTTCCGCCAGATCGGGGCGTCCTTCGGGATCGCCGTGTTCGGCTCCGTCTTCGTCGCCCGGCTCGACGACGCGCTCGGGGGCCGCGCCGTGCCCGCCCTCGACCTCGACGCCCTGAGCCCCCAGGTGCTCGCGGGACTGCCCGCCCCGGTGCAGGAGGCCGTCGCGCAGGCCTTCGCCCAGGCGCTGCCGCCGATCTTCCTGTGGGGTCTCCCGGTCGCGGCGGCGTGCCTCGTGCTGTCCCTGCTCATCGAGGAGATCCCGCTGGGCACGACCGTGCCCGCCGCGCGGGAGGAGGCGCCGGGGCCGGCCGCGGCGCCCGCCGGGGCCGAGCGCGGCGGTTCCGCTGGCTAGGCTGGTGCCGGAACCACCACCGGATGCCTCAGGAGCAGCTCATGACCGATCCGCGCCCGTTCACCACCGCCGACCTCTACGACGAGCGCGGGGAGCAGCTGATGTCCTGCCCGCGCCAGTTCCTCGACCTGGGCGGGACGGCCGCGTTCACCGGGCCGGTGCGCACGGTCCGCTGCTTCCAGGACAACGGCCTGGTGAAGGCCGTGCTCAACTCCCCGGGGGAGGGCGCGGTCCTCGTCGTGGACGGCCACGGCTCCATGGGCACCGCGCTCATGGGGGACATGATCGCCGAGTCCGCGGTGCGCAACGGGTGGGCCGGGGTCATCATCAACGGCCCCGTGCGGGACCGGGTCGCCCTGGCCGGGCTGCCCCTCGGGGTCAAGGCCCTGGGCTCCAACCCGCGCAAGTCCGCCAAGGACGGCGTCGGGGAGCAGGACGTGCCGGTCGTCATCGAGGGCGTGACCTTCCGCCCGGGCCGGACGGTGTGGGCCGACGAGGACGGGATCCTCGTGGAGGGCTGAGCGCTGTCCGCTCCGTCCGGCGCCGTTCAGCCGGCGCGGTGGGTGAGCCGGCCGCCGCGGTAGGTCGCGCGCACGCCGATGTGCTCCACCGACCCGCCCCGCCGGTGCACCTCGAGGGGGTTCTCCTCCAGCACCACCAGGTCCGCGAGCTTGCCCGGGGCGAGCGAGCCGATCCGGTCGAACATCCCCAGCGCCTTCGCGGCCTCGGACGTGTAGGCGGCGAGGGCCTGCAGCACGTCGAGCCGTTCCCCGGCGGGCCCGAACCGCCGTCCGTCACCGTCGAGGCGGTCGGTCCAGGCCTGGACCGAGCGCAGCACGTCGCCGTCGGCGACCGGCCGGTCGGAGCTGCCCGCCAGCCGCACCCCGGCGTCGAGGAAGCTGCGGCCCCGGTAGGTCCAGTCCGTGCGCTCGGGGCCCAGGAGCCGGCGGAACTGGGCGGCCATGGGGCGCAGGAAGCCGATCTGCGGGGTCACCACGATCCCCGCGGCCGCGAGCCGCGGCAGCTGGTCCGGGCGGGTGATGCTCGCGTGCTCGATCCGGTTGGGCAGCCGGTGGCGCCCGTGCTCGTCCTGGCAGCGGGTGATCACGTCGATCGCGAAGTCGATGGCCCGGTCCCCGATCGCGTGGGCGGCCACCGACCAGCCCGCACGGTACGCCGCGTGGATCGCCTCGGCCATCTGCTCGGGGTTCTCCTGGAAGTAGCCCGTCGAGTGGCCTCCGCAGAACGCCTCGGTCACGGCGGCGGTCTCCCCGAGCAACGAGCCGTCCACGAACACCTTGACCGGTCCGAGCCTGAGCTCGTCGTCGCCGAAGCCGGTGCGCAGCCCGAGGTCGAGCCCGCGCTCGGAGCCGTCCCCGAGGCCGCTGATCCCGTGCAGGACGTCCAGCACGGGCATCACCTGGGCCCGGGCGTGCAGGACGCCGGCGTCCCGGGCCTGCTGGTAGGCCTGCAGCTCGGAGGGGTTGTGCCCGATCCACCCGGCGCCCACCCCCGCCTCGGCGAACGTGGTGATGCCCTCGGCGGCGTAGCGGGCGGTGGCGCGGTCGAGCGCCGCCACGATCCGGTCCACCGGGTAGGGGCGGAACAGCTCCTGCACCACGGCCTGGGCGGTCTCCTCGACCAGGCCCGTGGCGCGGCCGGTGTCGTCCCGCACCACCCGCCCGCCCACCGGGTCCGGGGTCCCCGGGGTGAAGATCTCCGCCCGCCGCAGCGCCTCGGAGTTCACCACCGCCGCGTGGCCGGACGTGTGCCGGACGAACAGCGGCGTGCGGCCCGTGATGCGGTCGAGGACGTCGATGTCGGGCAGCGACCCGCCCACGGTGGCGGGGAGGAAGCCGGTGGCCATGAGCCACTCCTCGTCCCGCGGCTTCGCGGCCATGCCGCGCTCCAGGGCCGCGTACAGCTCGTCCAGGGATGTGCAGCCGGAGAGGTCCACCTCCGCCAGGCCGAGCCCGAACCACGCGGTGTGGCAGTGCGCGTCCACGAACCCCGGCAGCACGGTGGCCCCGCCGAGGTCCACGGTCTCGGCCGCCGGCACGTCCGGGTCGTCGAGGACCACGATCCGCCCGCCGTGCACGCCGAGGCTCGACGCCGTCGGGCGGTCCGGGTCCATGGTCAGGACCGTGGCGTTGACGAGCAGGAGGTCGAGCTGCATGGGGATCCTTTCCGCGGGAGTGACCCCATCGTGGCACCCGGGGCCCGGTCCCGCACATCGCCGCACGGCGCGGCCCGCTCCTGGCCCGGCCCTGCCCCGCCAGGCCGGGCCCGGGCCGGGAGCGGTCAGCCCAGGGCGGCGACGAGCTCCGTGGCCTGCCGGATCGCCCGCTTGGCGTCCAGCTCGGCCGCCACGTCCGCCCCGCCGATGAGGTGCACCGGTACGGCGCCGGTGTCGTGGCCGGTCCCCAGCAGCGTGTCGTGCAGCCGCCGCAGCGGCTCCTGGCCCGTGCACAGCACCACGGTGTCGACCGGCAGCACCTGCTCGACCGGCTCCGTGCCGTCGGGTCCCGGCGCGGTGAGGTGCAGCCCGTCGTCGTCGATCCGCCGGTACACGACCCCGCTCAGGGTGCGGACGCCGCCGGCCCGGAGCGAGGTCCGGTGGATCCAGCCGGTCGTGCGGCCCAGGCCGGCCCCGAGCTTGCCGGGGGAGCGCTGCAGCAGCGTCACCTCGCGCGCCGGGCGCCCGGGCCGGGGCTCGACCAGCCCGCCCCGGGCGGACAGCGTCGTGTCGACGCCCCACGCGCGGTAGAAGTCCGTGCCGGCGGAGTGCAGGAGGAACTCGGCGACGTCGAAGCCGATGCCCCCGGCGCCCAGGACCGCGACCCGGCGTCCCACGGGCGCCCCGTGCTGCAGGACGTCCCGGTAGCCCACGACCGAGGGGTGCTCCACCCCCTCGATCGCGGGCACGCGCGGTTCCACGCCGGTGGCGAGCACGAGCCGGTCGAAGCCGCGCAGGTGCCCGGGCCCGGCCTCCGTCCCGAGCCGCACCTCCACCCCCAGTTCGGCGAGCCGCACCCCGTAGTAGCGCAGCGTCTCCGCGTACTCCTCCTTGCCGGGGATGCGCAGCGCCATCAGGAACTGCCCGCCGATCCGGTCCGCCGCCTCGAAGAGGGTGACGGCGTGCCCGGCCTCCGCGGCGCCGACGGCGAAGGCCAGCCCCGCGGGGCCCGCGCCGACCACGCCGATCCGCTCGGCCCGGCGGGTGGGGCCGAGGCGCAGCAGGGTCTCGTGCCCGGCCCGCGGGTTGACCAGGCAGGACGCCGTGCGGCCCGCGAAGGTGTGGTCCAGGCACGCCTGGTTGCACGCGATGCACGTGTTGATGGTGTCCGCCCGGCCGCGCGCGGCCTTGACCACGAAGTCCGGGTCCGCGAGCAGGGGCCGGGCCAGGGACACCATGTCGGCGTCCCCGTCCGCCAGGATCCGCTCCGCGGTCTCCGGGGTGTTGATCCGGTTCACGGCGACCAGCGGGATCCCGACCTCGCCCTTGAGCCGGCGCGTCACCCAGGAGAAGCCGCCGCGGGGGACGACCGTGGCGATCGTGGGGATGCGCGCCTCGTGCCAGCCGATGCCGGTGTTGAGCAGGGTGGCGCCGGCGGCCTCGACCGCCCGGGCCAGTGCCACGACCTCCTCGAGCGTGGAGCCGCCGGGGACCAGGTCCAGCATGGAGAGCCGGTAGATGAGGACGAAGTCCGGGCCGGTGCGCTCGCGGACGCGGCGGACGATCTCCACGGGCAGGCGCATCCGGTTCGGGTAGCACCCTCCCCACTCGTCGGTGCGGTGGTTGGTCTCGGCGGCGACGAACTCGTTGATGAGGTAGCCCTCGGAGCCCATGATCTCCACGCCGTCGTAGCCGGCCTCCCGGGCGAGCGCGGCGGTGCGGGCGAAGTCCTCGATGGTCCGCTCGATCTCCTCCGCGGTGAGCTCGTGCGGCACCACGGGGCTGATGGGGGCACGCAGGGAGCTCGGGGCCACGGCGGCCGGGGCCTTGGCGTAGCGGCCGGAGTGCAGGATCTGCAGGGCGATCCTGCCGCCCTCGGCGTGCACGGCGCCGGTCACCAGGCGGTGCCGGGCCACCTCCTCGGGGGTGCGCAGGAGAGCACCCCCGGCCCGGGTGGCGCCCTCGGGGTTCGGCCCCACGCCGCCCGTGACGATGAGTCCCACCCCGCCCCGCACCCGCTCCGCGTAGAACTCCGCGAGCCGCTCGAACCCTCCGGGCAGCTCCTCGAGACCGGTGTGTATCGATCCCATGAGCACCCGGTTGGGCAGGGTGGTGAAGCCCAGGTCCAGGGGTGCGAGCAGGCGCGGATAGGGCACGGTCATCTGATACTCCTCGTCTCAGGTACTTGGTCACCGTAGGCGAGGAGTGAGCCGCCTCACAAGCGCGGCGCGGGCTCAGAGCGCGGCCAGCAGGTCCTTCCAGGCCGCGCGCCACCGCACGACGTCCTCCGCGGAGGCCAGGCCGGTGTGCGCGAGGGCCACCGTGGCGCGGCCACCGGCCTTGGCGCCGATGTTCGCGGAGACCCTGGACCCGTCGGCGAGGCGAGCCCGCCAGTAGCGCCACTTCGCGGTGGCGGCGGTGGTGGGCGGCTGCTGGAACGGGACGCCGCCGACCTCCGTGCGGCCGGCCATGAGCGCGCTCCACCGGGCGAGCGCCTCCTCCGGGGTGCCGGTCACGGTGCGGCTCGCGCTCGCCCCGAAGGTGCCGTCCCCGGCCTGACCGGGCCGGCGGGCGCCCGTGTGCTGCTCGTAGGCCACCGCGACGGCCTGCGCCCACCACTCGTGGTTGTCGACGGCGCCCTCGAGCTGCTCGGCCACTCGGCGGGCGAGCTCGGCGTGGCCCATCGTCCGGGCGCCGAGCTCGTCGAGCCGGGCCGTCCAGGTCTCCCACGGGACGCCGGTGGCCCGCGCGATCCCGGCGGTGCTGGTGCTGCGGGTGCTCATGGGACCCAGGGCAGCGGCGGCGCGCCGGGTCAGTCCCCGGCCGTGGGGCCGGGGCCGCCTGCGCCCGCGCCGAAGTCCGGGTCGGCGGGGTCCGCGGCGTCCCCCGCGCTCGGCACGCGCTGGCCGGCGTTGGTCTGGCCCAGGGGGTCCGGGGCCGTCTCGAGGTCGCGCGCCGGGGTGTCGGGGACGCCGACGTCGTCGGCCAGGTGCGGGTCGTCGGGGAGCTGGTCGCCGGAGGCGGGAGTCGTGTCCATGGGCCCCAGCCAATCAGTGGCTCCGCGTCCTGGCAAGGCCCCGATCAGGCGTCCTCCGGCGGGCGCGCATCCCCCGGATATCGCGGACAGCGAAGCGAATGGACAGGGTGCTGACAGTGGGTGGGGGTCGTGCCATAGTGGGGGCAGAGGCCCGTCCCGCGGGCCGCCCGCAGTTGTCGAGCCAGGCCGCCGCCCGTGGCGGCCGGAAACACGGAGACGTACCCATGGCCACCCCGAACCAGCGCACCGCCCCCTACACCGTGCCGGGCCTGTCCACCGAGAACGGCCACGAGGTCGCCCAGACGCTCCAGCAGCGCCTGCACGCCCTCAACGACCTCCAGCTCACGCTCAAGCACGCCCACTGGAACGTGGTGGGCCCCAACTTCATCTCGGTCCACGAGATGCTGGACCCGCAGATCGAGCTGGTGCGCGGCTTCGTGGACGAGCTCGCCGAGCGCATGGCCACCCTGGGCGTGGGCCCCTCCGGCCTGCCGGGCGACCTCGTGCAGTCCCGCACCTGGGACGACTACTCGGTCCACCGTGCGACCAGCGTGGAGCACCTCGCCGCCCTCGACATCGTCTACAACGGCGTGATCGAGGACCACCGCGACGCGATCCAGAAGGTCGGCGAGCTCGACCCCGTCACGGAGGACATGCTCATCGGCCAGGTCAAGGAGCTCGAGCTCTTCCAGTGGTTCATGCGCGCCCACCTCGAGAACAGCGGCGGCGACCTCCAGCACGGCGGCGCCCGCACGGAGCAGGGCGCGGCGGAGTCCGCCGCCCAGTAGTCCGCCCCGCGACCGTGGCAGCCCACGCCCGCCCCGGCCCCGCCGACCCCCGTGGTCCGCGGGGCCGGGGCGCGTTCACGGCCATGACCTTCAACGTCCGGCGCCCCCTGCCGAAGTACGGCCGGACGGCGCCGGACGCGTGGTTCACCCGGGCCCCCGCCGTGCAGGCCGTGCTCCGGGCCCACCGGCCGGAGCTGGTCGCCCTCCAGGAGGTCCTCCCGCAGCAGCTGCACCCCCTGCAGCAGGCCCTGGGGCCGGACCACGTCCTCCTGGGCGGGGGCCGGGACGCCGACGGCGGCGGCGAGCGGTGCCTGCTGGCCGTGGACACCACCCGCTTCCGGATCGAGCGCTGGCAGCAGCGGTGGCTGTCCGCGCTGCCGGAGGTCCCGGGATCGAAGGTGCCGGGGGACCTCTTCCCCCGCACCCTGGTGCTGGCCGACCTCACGGACCGGCGCACGGGAGTGGCCTGGCGGGTGGGCGTCACCCACCTCGACCCGTGGCCGGAGCGGGCGCGGCTGCGCCAGCTGGCCGCGCTCCAGGGCCTCCTCCTCGGGTGGGACGGCCCCCTGGTGCTCCTCGGGGACATGAACGCGGCCGCAGGCCGCTCCCGCACCTGGGACGCCGCGCTCGCCGGCGGGCTGCGGGACACCCTGCCCCCGGACGCCGCGGGGACCTTCCCCCGCTACCGGGAGCCCGGGGCCAGGACGCCGCGCCTGGACTGGATCCTGTACGGCGGCCCGGTCCGCGTGCTCGACGCCCGGGTCCTGGCCGAGCGCCCGCGCGGGGTGTGGGCCTCGGACCACTTCCCGGTGCTGGCCGAGCTCGAGCACGACGGCGGCCCCGCCTCCTGAGGCCGGGGCCGCCGTGCCCGGCACGCGGCGCTCCCCAGGCCGGCGATCCGCGCTCCGCGTGCCATCCGCCGCCTCCCGGTGGTAGGAATGAGCCGTCCGCCCGGGAGCACCCGGCAGGTGCTGCGTGCGGCCGCCCTGCCGGTGCGCACCCGGTCGTGGGTGTCGTCCCACCCTGTGCACCCGGGACGGCCCGCCACCAGCACCGCGGGCCCGGCGTGCCGGGGCGGAGGACGTCCCGCCCCGGTCCGCGCGGGGCATCCATCGACAACGAACCGGCCGGCACGGACGTGCCGGCCAGGAGGTGCTCGTGACCTACACCGTGATCGCCCGGAGCGCGGACTCCCGCCTGCTCGGCGCCGCCACGGCGAGCTGCTCGCTCGCCGTGGGCAACGCCGTGCCGGCCCTCGTGCCCACCGCCGGGGTGGTCGCCTCCCAGGCGTGGACCAACCGGCGGCTGCGCTTCGAGATGCTCCGCACCCTGCACCACGGGGGCACGGCCGAGGAGGCGATCGCGGCCCTGACCGACGCCGACCCGGACCTGGCGCTGCGCCAGGTGGCCGTCCTGCCCGTGGCGGGGCCCGGCGCCCACCTCACCGGCAGCCTGTGCACGCCCTGGGCGGGGGGCGTGGCCGGGGCCGACTTCGTGGTGATCGGCAACTACCTGACCGGCCCGGAGGTCGTCGAGTCGATGCGCGCCGCGATGGACGAGGCGCTCACGGGGTCCGGGCCGACCAGCACCGAGATGGCCGGCGCGCTCCTGGCCTGCCTGCGCGCGGGCCGGGACGCGGGTGGGGACAGCCGGGGGCAGCAGAGCGCCGCGGTGCTCGTGGCCGACACGCTCGCGGGCTTCCAGTACCCCGTGCTGCTCGACGTCGACCTGCGGGCCGACAACTCGCCCACCCCGCTGGAGGACCTGGAGGAGATGCTGGCGCTGAAGGGCAGGGCCCATCCGGCGCCGGCCGAGGTGGTGCCCAGCACCGAGGTCCCGCACCGTCCCGAGGACGAGGGGCTCTGGTCGACGGTCCTGTCCTGACCTTCCGCGGGTGGGCGGCCCCCGCCGGGGTGGCCTACCCTCGGTCCATGAGTTCTCGTCGTGTCCTCCCGCCGGTGCGCTACGGCCCCGCGGCGGGCCTGGCCGCGGTCCTCCTGGCGGGGGCGACGGTCCTCGCCGGCTGCTCCCCGGAGCCGGCCGGGCCGCCGGCGAGCGCTCCGGACGGGACCGGGGCGGCGTCGTCGGCCCCCGCAGCGCCGGAGGCGGCCCCGGACCGGCTGGAGGTCGTGGTCACCGGCGACGTCCTGCTCCACCCGGGGCTGTGGGCGCAGGCCGAGGCGGACGGGGACGGGGAGCTGGACTTCGGCCCGCTCGTGGAGGGCCTGCGCCCGTTCACGGAGGACGCCGGCCTCGCCGTCTGCAACATGGAGACCCCGCTCGCCGCGGCCGAGGGCCCCTTCTCCGGGTACCCCTCGTTCGAGGTTCCGCCGCAGATCGTCCCGGCGCTGGCGGACCTCGGCTACGACGCGTGCACCACGGCCTCGAACCATGCGGTGGACGCCGGCCCGGAGGGCCTCGAGCGGACCCTCGACGTCCTGGCCGACGCCGGGATCGCGACCACCGGCACGTACCGCGCCGCCGAGGACGCGCGGGAGCCGCTGGTCCTGGACGCGGACGGCGTGCGGGTGGGCCTGGTGACCGGCACCTACGGGCTCAACGGCAACGTCCCGGACGCCGCGTGGCGCGTGGACCTGCTGGACGTCCCCGAGATGGTCCGCAAGGCGCGCGCGGCCCGGGCGGCGGGGGCGGAGATCGTGCTGGCCGCGGTGCACGCCGGCGAGGAGTACTCCTCGGCGCCCGACCGGCAGCAGTTCGAGGTCACGCACGCGCTCGCCGACAGCGGGGAGTTCGACTTCGTCTACGGCCACCACACGCACTCGGTGCTGCCGATCGAGAAGCGCGGGGACACCTGGATCGTGCACGGCCTGGGCAACAGCGTCTCGGAGCACGCCACCCGGGTGCCGGTCAACAACGAGGGCCTGACGGTCAGCATGTCCTTCGCGCGCGAGGACGGGGAGTGGGTGGCCGGGGACCCGGTGTGGACCCCGCACATCCTCACCCTGGACCCGATCCGGTGGTGCGCGCTGCCGGCCGAGGACGTCTGCCGCTCCCGCGAGGAGGACGCGGCGTCCCTGGCGCGCACCGCGCGGACCGTGGGGTCGATGGGGGCGGAGGCCGACGGCGCCCGCCCGTGGCGCCCGCTCGCCCTCGGTCCCGCAGGGGAGTAGCGCTCAGTCCCGGTCGAGGGTGACGAGCGCCTGCACCGGGGCGTGGTCGCTGGGGTGGCCCCCCGCGAAGCGGGCGGTGTTGATCGCGGCGCGGCGCACCCGGACGCCGGGGCCGGCCAGCACCCAGTCGATCCGCTCCTCGCCCTCCACGGCCTCGCCGTAGTCCGGGAAGGTGCCCCACGCGGGGGTGAGCCGTTCCTCGGCGGCCGTCCAGGTGTCGGCGAGCACCCCGGAGCCCACGAGCGTCTCGTAAGCCCCGGAGTCCCCCGCCTCCGCGTTGAAGTCCCCGGTGACCAGGGTGGGGGTGTGCGGGTGGAAGCTGTGCACGAGCTCGACCAGGGCCTCCGCGCTGCGGTCCCGGGCGGTCTCGGAGTCATGGTCGAAGTGGGTGTTGACGAGCACGAGGTCGGTGCCGGTGCCGCGGTCCAGGAAGCGGCCCCAGGTGACGATGCGCGGGATGTCGTTGCCCCAGGTGGTGGAGCCGATGAGCTCCGGGGTGCCGGAGAGCCAGAACTGGTCCCACTCCACCAGCTCCAGGCGCCGGGCGTCGTAGAAGATCGCGGAGTACTCGCCCTTGCTGCCCCCGGCGCGCCCGTAGCCGACCATCCGGTAGCCGGCGGGCAGCGCCCGCTCCACCGCCGGCAGCTGGTGGTGGAGGGCCTCCTGCACCCCGAGCAGCGTGGGCTGCTCGAGCTGCAGCAGCCGCGCCAGCCGGGGCGCGCGGTCGGGCCAGTGGTCCGGGTTCCCGGCGTGCGTGCCGCTGTGGTGGAAGCGGATGTTGTAGCTCATCACGTGCAGGGCGCGGCCCGTGGCGGGACCGATGAGCGGCACCGCGGGATCGGCGACGCCGGGGGTCGTGGAACGGTCGAGAAGGACGGTGTCTGAGGACATCACTGCTCCAGGGTGGGGGAGTGCGGGGGCGTCGTCGTCCCATGGTGGACCGGGCGGCCCGACCACGGTGCCACCGAGGGGGAACCCCCGGTGATCATCCGGTGAACTCGTGGGGTCCTCCACGGGGACCGCGGCCCCGTGGCCGGCGGTGCACGGCTCAGGCATCGGTCACCGCCACGGGGAAGTGCCGGATCTGCCCGGCGGCGAGCTCGTGGACCTCGCCGTCGACGTTCACGCGCACGGGCTCGGCGGGGCCGGGGGCGAGGTAGAGCCGCAGCCCGGCGCGGGTGACCTCGACCTGGATGGGCTGGTCCCGGTAGCTGATCGAGAAGGACACCTTGGGCAGCTGCGGGGGGATCGCCGGGTGCAGCCACAGCATGTCGTCCCGGACCTCCAGGCCCGTGTAGCAGCGGGTGAGGATGTCCACGGAGCCGGCCATGGCCCCCAGGTGCACCCCTTCGCGGACCGTGTCCCCCTGGGCATCCACGAGGTCGCTGTTGAGCGCCCGGGTGAGGAAGGACCAGGAGCTGGGGCGGTCCCGGCGGGCCTCGACCCAGGAGTGCACCACGTTGGAGAGCGTGGACCCGTGCGAGGAGCGGTCGCAGTAGAAGGCGACGGTGGCCCGGACCGCCTCCGCCGGGAAGTCGTAGCCCATCTGCCCCAGCAGCTCCCGCAGCTCCTCCGCGGAGAACAGGTACAGCAGCATCAGGACGTCGGCCTGCTTGGCCAGCCGGTAGTCGTTCGTGGAGCGCCCCTCGGCGTCGAGGATGAGGTCGAGGCGTCCGATGTAGCCGTAGCGGGCCCGGTAGTCCTCCCAGGCGAGCTCCGGCAGCTCCTCGTAGCCCTCGAACTGGGCGAGGACGCCGCCGGCCAGGAACGGCACCCGCAGCCGGGTGCGGACCCGCTCCCAGCGGGCCACCTCGTCCTCCCGCAGGCCCAGGCGCCGCCACAGGGGCCCGCCGTAGTCCTGGCCGAGACGCTCGACCATCTCGACCGCCCGCGCGAGCAGCCACGCCGTCATGACGTTGGTGTAGGCGTTGTTGCGCAGCCCCGAGCCCGGCGCGCCCGGGGCGCCGTCGTGGAACTCGTCCGGGCCCATCACCCCCGTGATCACGTACCGGTCGTCCTCGGGGTCGTGCACCGCGAGGCTCGAGAAGAACCGGGCGATCTCCACCACGAGCTCGGCGCCCTGCTCGATCAGGAAGCGGGTGTCGCCCGTGGCCTGGTAGTACTGCCACACGCTGTGCGCGACCGCCAGCCCCACGTGGCGCTGCAGCCGCGAGTGGTCCGGGATCCACCGGCCGGTGCGGGGGTTGAACAGCGCCCGCGGGGTCTCCTCGCGGCCGTCGCTGCCGCTCTGCCACGGGAACATGGCCCCCTCGTGGCCGGCCGCGCGGGCCGCCGCCCGCGCCTCGGGCAGGCGCCGGTACCGGTAGGCCAGCAGCGCCCGGGTCCACTCGGGCCGGCGGAGGGTGAGCATGGGGTAGACGAACATCTCGTCCCAGAACACGTGGCCGCGGTAGCCCTCGCCGTGCAGCCCGCGGGGCGGGACGCCGGCGTCCAGGTCCGGGTGCGCGGCCGCCACCGACTGCAGGACGTGGAAGGTGTTGAGGTTCACGGCCAGGCCCTGCTGGCCGCCGGCGTCGGTGGCCACGGCGAAGGCGGACCACAGGGCCTGCCACGCGACCACGTGGGCGGAGAGCAGCTCGTCGAAGCCGCCCGCCCGCTCCAGCAGCGTGGACGCGGCGTGCGCGGGCGTGGCGATCGCCCGGTCCTGCGAGGTCACGAGGGCGACGACCTTCTCGACCCGCACGGCCCGCCCCGGGTCCATCCGCAGCCGCAGCTCGTGGCCCACCACGCCGGGCGCGGGCCGGGACGGGACCCGGGAGAGCAGCCGGTCCTCCGTGCCGCTGCGGAGCACCCGGGTGCGGGCGGCCACGGCGATCCGGACGCCGGACCAGGACGTGGCCACCTCGACCCGTGCGGTCCCGTGGCCCAGGTCCTCGAGCCGGGCGTCGGCCAGGTGCCGGCCGGCCAGGGCGGCGTGCTCCGCGACGTTGCGGTTGCGGACGTCGGCGTCCACGAGGCTGCGCACGGTCAGGGTCCCGCTCCAGTCCTCGGCCTCGAAGACCGTCTCCTGCCCCGCCAGATGGCGCTGGTCCTGGGAGACGAACCGGCGGGTGGTCACGCGGGTGGTGCGCCCGGCCTCGTCCCGGAAGCGCAGGGTGCGGGTCAGCACCCCGGTGCGCAGGTCGAGGTCCTGGTGGTGCTCCAGCACGTTGTCCGGGGTGGGCTCGAACCAGTAGCCGTCCTGGACGCGGTACTGCACCAGCAGCCAGTTGGGGGCGTTCACGAGGTCCTCGTGCTCCAGGACGAGACCGGCGGCCTCGGAGCGCAGCCGGTTGTAGACGCCCGCAAGGTAGGTGCCGGGGTAGTGCGTGCCGTCGGCCCGGGACTCGCTCGCGGCGCCGCGCACGGCCATGTACCCGTTGCCGAGGGTGCACAGCGACTCCCGCATCCCCTCGCGCGGCGGGTCGAGGTCGGCGTAGGTCAGGTTCCACGGGCTGCCCCCGCCGCAGCCGCCGGCCCAGTCGGAGTCCCCCGGGGCGGTGGCGACCGGGATGTCGAGGTCCGTGAGGTCGTCCACCACGAGGTGGGCGCCGGCGGCGAGCAGCCGG
The DNA here is from genome assembly GCF_002287015.1 of Kocuria sp. WN036. Taxonomy (NCBI): domain Bacteria; kingdom Bacillati; phylum Actinomycetota; class Actinomycetes; order Micrococcales; family Micrococcaceae; genus Kocuria; species Kocuria sp. WN036. The sequence continues at coordinate 34,258 of NZ_NSKF01000020.1, read as the reverse complement.
CCCCGCCGGCCCGCGCCGTCGAGCCCCACGACGAGCCCGAAGCCGTGGGTCACGGCGGTCCGCACCAGGCGGTCGCTGTCGCTGACCACCACGATGTGCTCGGGCTCCACCGCCAGGCGGCGGGAGGCGAGCAGCAGGGAGGCGGCCGGCGGGTGCGGGTCCGGCCCGTCCCGCCCCGCGGTGCCGTCCCGCGGCGGATCGGCCGCGACCACGATGTCCGCCGGCGGTCCCGCGCCCAGCTCCGGGCGGGTGGTGACCAGGGCCGTGAGCACGCCCTCGGCGCGCAGGCGGGCGAAGAGCTCGACGGCCCCCGCCTCGTGGCGCGGGTGCAGGACTCCGCCGGCGGGGCGTATCGGGACCGGGGCGGCGTCGTCGCCGGCGCGGGCGGTGTCGTCGGGGCCCGGTGCGGCCCCCGCCGGTGCGAGGGCGAGCACCACCGCTCCGTAGGTGCTCCTGCCGTGGACGGCAGGCTGCTCCAGGACGCCGCTCATGCGGTCATTGTGCCACCTGCCTCCGTCAGGAGCCGGAGGCAGGCGGTGCGTCAGTTGATGGTGCTGAGGCGGATGGTCTCGGGCAGCCCCAGGATCTGCTCGATGACCTCCCGGGTCACGCCGTTGCCGGCGTCCGTGACGAGGTAGCCGGTGTCCCCGCGGGTGGACAGCTGCTGACGGTCGATGTTGATGCCGTGGTCGCCGAGCACGCTGTTGACGGTCGCCAGCACGCCCGGGACGTTGCGGTGCAGGTGCAGGATGCGGGTGCCGTTGACGGCGGTGTCCAGCTGGACCTGCGGCATGTTCACCGACAGGGTCGTGGAGCCCGAGGTCGCGAAGGACGAGAGCTTCCCTGCCACGAACCGCCCGATGTCCACCTGCGCCTCCTGCGTGGAGCCGCCGATGTGCGGGGTGAGGATCACGTTGGGCAGGCCCTGCAGCACCGAGGTGAACGGGTCCCCGGCCACCTTGGGCTCGTTGGGGAAGACGTCCACCGAGGCGCCGGCGATGTGCCCGCTGACCAGGGCGTCGCGCAGTGCGTTGTAGTCGACCACCATGCCGCGGCACAGGTTCAGGAACAGGGACCGGGGGCGCATCCGCTCGAACTGATCCCGGCCGAAGAGGTTGTTGTTGCTGGTGCGCCCGTCCACGTGCAGCGAGACGGTCTCGACCCGTTCCAGCAGCTCCTCCAGCGTGTCGCAGCGCTGGGCGTTGCCCAGGGGCAGGCGGTCCACCACGTCGTAGTAGTAGACCCGCATGCCGAGGGTCTCGGCGAGCACGGACAGCTGGGAGCCGATGTTGCCGTAGCCCACGATGCCGAGGGTGCGGCCGCGGACCTCGTGGGCGCCCTCGGCGGACTTGTCCCACACGCCCTCGTGCATGCCCTTGTTCTTGTCCGTGAGGTGCCGGGCCATCGAGATGATCTCGGCGATCGCGAGCTCCACCACGGACCGGGTGTTGGAGTAGGGGGCGTTGAAGCACGTCACGGCGTGCTCGGTGGCGGCCGCCAGGTCGATCTGGTTCGTGCCGATGCAGAAGGCGCCCACGGACAGCAGCTGCGGGTGGGCCTCGAACACCTCCCGGGTCACGTGGGTCTTCGACCGGATGCCGAGCAGCTCGACGCCCTCGAGGGCGTCGACGAGCTCTCCGGTGTCGAGGGCGCCCTTGCGGGTCTCGACCTCGATGCCCTTCTCGGACAGGATGCGTTCGGCCTCGGGGTGGACGTTCTCCAGGAGCAGTGCTTTCACAGTCGCCCAGTCTATGGCTACGGCGCAGGGGACCGCGACGCCGGGCGTCACCCCGCGGCCGATGTGGCCCGGATCACCGGGCTCCGTGGGGGACCGGCCCGCGCGGAGCCCGTGGACGTTCCGCCGGCGGACGCAGGTCTACCGAGCAGTACTTCCACTGTTGCGGGCCGGCCGGTGACGGACGTGTGCCATCGCGAATAGCATCGCGAGCACCCCCTCAGGCGCGGCCCCCCGGGCCGCACCGGCAGCCCCATCCCCCAGGAGGACCAGCACATGATCCCTCAGCACCGCGACCTTGCGACCGCACGCTCCTCGGACCGCCCGCGCCGCCGGCGCCGGACCGCGGCGGCGCTCGCGCTCGCCGTCGCCCTTCCCCTCGGTGCCGCCGCACCTGCCGCCGCGGACGCGAACTTCCCCGCCACGGAGGGGAGGACCAGCATCTCGAGCATGCTGACCCCCGACGACGTGGAGCGGGAGCTGCAGAAGCTGGAGCGGACCAGCCGCCACGGTGTCGACGCCTTCACCCTCGCCGAGGCCGGCATGGAGGTGAGCACCTCCGAGCAGGGCCGGGACCTGTGGGTCGCGACCGTCGGCTCGGGGCCGGAGCACGTGTGGCTCCAGGGCCGGATCCACGGCAACGAGCCCTACGGCACCGACGCCCTGCTGAGCCTGCTCAAGGAGCTCGGCACCAACGGCTCGTCCGAGTACGAGCTGCTGCGCTCGAGGTTCACCTTCCACATCATCCCCATGTACAACCCGGACGGCGCCGAGGCCAACATCCGGCACACCGTCCTGTGGGACCAGGTCTCCGGCGCGCCGGAGGGCGGGACGCCGCAGCGCATCGACCTCAACCGCGACTGGACGGCCGAGGGCTTCGCGGCCGACGAGTCCCGCGCCTTCTACGAGTACTGGACGACGGTCGACCCGGCCTGGGGCGTGGACATCCACCACCAGGGCCTCAAGACGCAGTACGGGACCAGCGACGACGTCACCCTGTCCCTGGGCATCTCCCTCGCTCCCGGCGGACCGACCCTGCCGGGGCTCGAGGGCGGCGCCTACGACCGGCTCACCCGGCAGATGAACGTGCACGTCTACGACGAGCTCTCGAAGTACGGCTCCATCAACATCGACCGCTACCAGGTGGGCGGCAGCTACGAGATCGACATCAAGGGCGGTGTCGTCTCGGCGATGATGCTCGGCCTGGACCACGGCGGGCTCAACCCCGAGGGGCACTCCCACCCGGTGGTGTTCTTCGAGACCTCGGGCAACTCCTCGGACGGCAGCCTCGGTCAGAAGGCCCGCGGCAAGAGCGTGCGGCAGAACGTGCTCGCCGTGAAGGAGCTGCTGCTCGGCCTGGCCACCGGGGAGGTCCAGCAGGAGGACCCGGAGCGCTGGGACGAGATCCCGCACGCCCCGGTCACCGGCTACCAGACCGACTACGCCGGGGTGATCCCGGTCGGCTGAGCCCGGCCGCCGGGGCCCGGCTGCTCCGGCCGGTCCGGGGGCATCAAAAAGGCGAAGCGGGACATCCGTCGGATGTCCCGCTTCGCCTGTGTGGTGCGCGAGGGGGGAGTTGAACCCCCACGCCCTTTCGGGCACACGGACCTGAACCGTGCGCGTCTGCCTATTCCGCCACTCGCGCTGATGGATCACAGCGGCGGACCGCTGTGGGCAACGACGACAATCCTACCCACAGTCGCCCCCGTTGGCCAATCGTGGTCTCCGGCCTGCTGTCAGTAGGCTTGCCGCATCCCGGTCAGGGGTCGACGAGGGCACACAGGGGGCACGGATGGAACCCGACAGGGAGAATCTCGAGGAGAAGCGCAAGGAGCTGGGCAGGACGGACGAGCCGCTCGAGGACGAGCTGGTCGAGGAGTTCGAGAACACGGTCACCGAGGGCGCGGAACGCCTGACCCGCACGTGGCGGGCGATGACCATCACCGGACTCTTCGGGGGCATCGACGTGGGGGTGGGCATCCTCGCCTACCTGGCGGTCAAGGAGGCCACCGGATCGGACCTGCTGGCCGGCGCGGCGTTCGGCTTCGGGCTGCTCGCGCTCCAGCTCGCCCACTCGGAGCTGTTCACGGAGAACTTCCTGGTGCCCATCTACGCCGTCGTCTCCCGGCACAGCACCTGGTGGCAGCTGGCGCGCTTCTGGACGGTGACCCTGCTGACCAACCTCCTGGGCGGATGGCTGTTCACCTGGTTGATCGTGGCGGGGTTCCCGCAGTTCCACGACGTCCTTGAGGAGTCGGCGACCAAGTACCTCGAGGGGGGCCTCACCGTGGAGTCGGCCGCTCTGGCGCTGCTGGCCGGCAGCACCATCACGCTCGGGACGCGGATGAGCCAGGGATCCAGCAACGAGGTGGTGCACACCGCCATCGCGCTCATCGACGGCCTGCTGGTCGTCGGGCTGGGCATGCTGCACGGCGCACTGAACTCGGCGGTCATCTTCGGGGCGATGCACGCGGGCGCCGACATCTCCTACACGGAGTGGCTGGTGTGGATGCTGTGGGTCATCCCGCTGAACATGGTGGGCGGGCTCGTCATCATCACGATGCCGCGGCTCATCCGCACGCTCGAGCTGATCAAGAAGGAGCGCGGGCAGCAGGTGCGCGAGCACGCCGCCGACGGGCGGGTGGTCTGAGGCTCAGGCGACCACGAGCCCGGTGGTCAGGGCGAAGGCCCCCCACAGGCCCGTCAGGGCGAAGAGGGTGATCGGGGCGAGCAGCGCGATCTCCGCGGCCGAGCCGGCGTTGCCGATCAGCGGCACCGTGAGGAAGGACCGGTTCTTGTACACCGACCGGGGCAGGGGCAGCGGCATCCGCAGCGGGTAGAGCAGGTGGATCCCGCGCGTGGTCACCAGGTCCCCGGCCAGGTGGGCGACCACCCCCGTGGCCACGGCCGCGGCGAACCACCACTCGTGGGCGGGCGGGTGCAGCCCCACCAGGACGCCCAGCCCGATCCCCACGACCCAGTTGAGCTTCGCGACCCGGTCCGGCACGAAGGCGAGCACCTGCACCGCGAAGGCGATGAGGAGCACGGACATCACCGCGGCGAGCGGCCACACCCAGCCGAGGCCCTCGACCGGGATCCCGATCTTCTGCGCCGCGGCGGCCAGGCCGGTGAACACCGCCACGCCCAGCACGGAGTGGGTGCCGCGCCGGTGCCCGCCGGAGAGCCGGCAGATCCCGCGGGCCAGCCAGGTGGACAGCGGGCGCAGGGACCGGGCCACGGTCCCGTCCGGGTGGTCGAGGTCCGGCAGCAGCGCCGCCCCGGCGGTGACGAGCGCGCCGGTGAGCACACCGGCGTCGCCGACGTCCAGGACGCCCCAGCCGATCGGGACGGTGAGGTCCTGGAGGTGCAGCTGGTAGTCGGCGGTCAGCGCCACCCATGCGGCCGCCCCGCAGGCCGCATGGCTCGGTCCCATCATGAGAGTGATGTCCTCCTCGGATTTTCGGTGCGGTGGGGTCAGGGCGACCTCACCAGCGGAAACACTAGGGTCCCGGCCGGACAGCACAGCGCCGGGGGCTGCCCGACGGGCGCCCGGTGACACCGGATCGCCCGGGTCCGTAGGCTGACGGCCAGGACTCCGCCGACGGAAGGACAGCGCCGTGCTCCGATCCGATCGCTCCGGTTCGGGGGCGCCCACCCTGCTGCTGCTCCCGGGGCTGCTGTGCACCCAGCGGCTGTGGGACCGGGCGCGGCCGCTGCTCGAGGCCTTCCACGACGTGCTCACGGTGGACCTGCCGGGCGTCGGCGGCGGCGACCTCCCGGAGGGAGCCGCCGACCTGGAGGCGTACGCGGACCGGGTGTGCGAGGTGCTCGACGCCGAGGGGATCGAGCGTTGCGTGTGGGTGGGGCACTCGCTGGGCGGCTACGTGCTGGCGGCGGCCCTGGAGCGCCACGCCGATCGGATCAGCCACGCCGTCCTGGCCTACAGCACCACCGAGGCCGACGACGCGTCGGCCCGCGCCGGCCGGGACCGGGGGATCGACGCCGTGCGGGAGCACGGCGTCGCCGCCTACGCGGACCGGCAGATGCCCCGGACGTTCCGGGAGGACGCCCGCGAGGAGGACGTCGAGGCCGCGCTCCGGCAGGCCCGGGACTGGCCGGAGGACGCCGTGGTCCGGGCCCTGGAGGCCATGCGGGACCGGCCGGACCGCACACCCCTGCTGCTCGAGCACACCGAGCTGCCGGTGCTGCTCATCCAGGGGGACGACGACCCCGCGATCGACGCCCTCGACCCGGAGGAGAACCATGTCACGCGGATCGTCACGGACACCGCGCACATGGGCGTGCTCACCGACCCGCACACCTTCGCGGGCATCGTGCACGGCTGGGTGGCCGACGAGCTCGAGCGCTCTGCCTGACCGGCCCCCGTCGGGGAGCGGGGCGTCAGGGGGCTGCCACGGACCGCCACCCCGCGGAGTCCACCTCGACGACGACGGGTGCCCGGCCGCGCACGCTCCGCCGCCGCAGCGCCGCCTCGATGTCACCCGCGGGGGCGGCGACCACGAAGGTCTCGCCGCGGAACAGGTCGGCGGAGTCCTCGACGAGCGAGACCAGCTCCTCGGCGCCGCGGGCCGTGAACCGCTCGGCCACGCGCAGGCGCGCGGTCCACGGCGGGGGAGGGACGGCGTCGTCGAGGAGGACGGCCGTGGCCGGGCACTGCAGGTCGGTCATGACCCCAGTCTTCCCCTCGGGCCGCGGCGGGGGAAGGCGGGAGCCGCAGAGCACGGCCACCGGTCCCGGCCGACCGCTCAGTCCAGGGACTTGGGCCGCCACGGCAGCTGCTGGTCGCAGCCGGGGGTGAGCCAGGCCTTCACGAAGCCGCCGGACTGGTAGACGAACTCCCGCAGGTGACCCCGCGGCACGGCCGGGTAGTCGAAGGAGAGCACGTCCAGCTCCCCGGCGTAGCAGCGTTCCAGCAGCAGGCGGGAGCGGGCGACGTGCTGACGGTAGGTGAGCGCGCTGACGTGCTCCCACCCCCGCTGCTCGCTGAGCGCGCGCAGCTCCATGGCCTCGCCCTGGGTGGTCGAGGGGTCGGGGCGGAAGCAGATCACCTCGTAGTCCTGCTCGCCGTCCCCCGCGCAGGTCTGCGCGGCCCGCGTGTAGTACACCCGGCCCGAGGCGTCGCCGAGGTCGCCGGTGCCGGGGTTCGCCACGACCAGCACGGGCGCCACCCCGGCGTCCATCAGCCGCAGCGCCTCGGCCATGCGGGTCCGGTCCGGCGGGCCCAGCACGAGGTGGGCGTCCGAGCGCGCCGGAGCGTCGGTCCGGGGGTGCTGGAACGCCGTCCAGCCGGCGACCAGCCAGACCAGGAGCAGCGCGAGCACCGGGACGAGCACCCAGGTCGCCCGGGCGGAGCGGTGGACGGGGCGGCGGGTGGTGCGGGCACTGCGGGGCATCGGGGCCGCTCCTCGCCGGTCGTGGGGACGGAGGCCGGATCAGCCGACATTGTCGCACCCGCCGCTGGGCGCGGCCGCCGTGTGACGGGCCGAGGCCGCCCGGGCGGGCCGGTGCGGGCCTACGATGTAGCACGCCGGTGCGGTGCGCGCGGGCGTGCCGCGCGGACGTGCCGTGCGCACGGCAGGTCGAGGACCGAGGAGGACGGACCGCATGACGGTGGAGGACGAGGCCGGGGTGCTGTGCCGGGTGCCCATGCGCTGGGGCGACATGGACCCGTACGGGCACGTGAACAACGTGGAGGTCGTGCGGCTGCTCGAGGAGTCGCGGATCGCGGCCCTGGGCGTGCCCGTGGGCACCGGCGATCAGGTGGAGCCCCCGCTGATCCCGTTCTTCTCCGCGCTGCCGGAGGGCACCCAGGCGCTGATCACCGAGAACCGGATCAGGTACCTCCGCCCCCTCGAGTACCGCAACACGCCGGTGGAGGTCCGGGTGTGGGTCGTCTCCGCCCGCGGCGGGGCGCTGACGCTGGGCTTCGAGATCACCGACGTGGTCTCGCGCCGGGCGTGCGTGCGGGCCGAGACCCAGCTCGCGTTCTTCGTGCCCGCCACGGGGACGGTGCTGCGCATCTCGGCGGAGCAGCAGGAGCTCCTCGCCCCGCACGCGGGCCCGCGCGTCTTCCGCTGACCCGCGCGCCCCGCGGCGGGGTGCTCAGGCCTCCGTGCGCGCCCGGTGGGCCGCCTGCGAGCGCCGGTACTGCGCCGCGAGCCGGACCGGGGCGTTGGGCGCGCCGAAGCCGGAGTACCCGTTGCGGCGCTCGACCACCTCGAAGAACACCGTGCCCAGGGTCTCCGTGTAGAAGTGCAGGAACTCGCCCGCGGCGTCCCGGTCGTAGAGCAGGTGCAGCTCCTGCAGGGCGGCAACGAACCCGGCGTCGAGGTCGAAGCGGGCGTCGAGGTCCTCGTAGTAGTTCTGCGGCACGGGCAGGAACCGCAGCCCGCGCCGGCGGGCCCGCCGGGCCGCGGCGAAGACGTCCGTGCAGGACAGCGCCACGTGCTCGGGGTAGGCCGCGCCCACGAAGGAGCCCTGCTCCGCGGCGGCCGGGGCCACGTTGAGCGGCATCCGCACCGCCCCGTTGGCCGAGCGCATCACCTGGCTGCGCACCAGCCCCGAGGGGCCGGGGACGTCCTGGGCGGCCTGCGCCTCCAGCGCCAGCACCGAGGTGTAGAACAGCACGGCCTCGTCGTAGTGCTGCCACGGCTGGGCCATGTTGACGTGGTCCACCCCGGTGACCAGGGCCCCCGTGTCCAGCTCGTCGTCCGCGCCGAACTCGCCCAGCCAGGCCGGGACCCCGTCCGCCGTGCGCTCGCAGAAGAAGATCTCCGTGCCGTCCGGAGCGAACACCCCGCGCAGGACCTGCTCGTCGTCGCGCTGGGAGCGGGGCACGGGCAGGGCCTTGAGCCGGGCGGCCCGGTCGACGGCGGCGTCCGGGTCGGCGACGTCGAAGCCGAGCGCGGCGACCTCGGTGGGGGAGCCGTCCGGGACCGCGTCGTTGACGACGACCCGCACCGGTCCCTGCACCCACACCTGCACGTTCTCCTTGGACTGGTGGTGCCCGCCCAGGGCGAAGCCGAGCTGGTGCAGGAGCCGGGTGGTCTCGCCGAGCCGCCCGGTGCGGATCTCCACGAAGTCGTGGCCGGCCGGCTCCTCGACCGCGGGCAGCGGCTGGAGCTCGAGCGTGTCCCGGGTCCGCTCCCCGGCCAGGGCCCGCCGGGTCTGGTCCTCGAGCCAGCGCAGGGAGCGCAGCCCGTCCACCGCCGTGCGGTTGACGTCGGCCTGGCGGAAGGCGTCGTTGAAGATCTCCAGGGACACGGGGCCGTCGTAGCCGGCGCGGACCAGGTGGGACATGAAGCCGACCATGTCGAAGTCGCCCTGCCCGGGGAACACCCGGTGGTGGCGGGACCAGGACAGGACGTCCAGGTGCAGGAGCGGGGCGTCGGCCAGCTGCACGAAGAAGATCTTCTCCGCCGCGATGTCCTCGATCGGGGCCGGGTTCCAGGCGCGGGAGAGGATGTGGAAGCTGTCGAGGCAGGTCCCCACGCTCGGGTGGTCGGCGAGGTCCACGATCCGCTGGGCGCGCTCGAAGTCGTTGACGAACCTCCCCCAGGCCAGTGCCTCGTAGGCCAGGCGCACGCCGTGGCGCGCGGCGAGCTCGCCGAGCCGGTGCAGCTGGTCGGCCATGACCTCGTCGTCGTCGATCTCGGCGGTGGCCACGTTGGAGCACACGAGCAGGGTCTGCGTGCCGAGCCGGTCCATCAGCCGGAACTTGGCCTCGGCGCGCCGCAGGTTCGCGGCCAGCCGCTCGGGGCCCACGGCCTCGAAGTCCCGGAAGGGCTGGTAGAGATCCAGGCTCAGGCCCAGCTGCGCGGCGAGCTCCCGGATCTGCTCGGGCGAGGAGGGGGAGACGACCAGGTCCTGCTCGAAGACCTCGATGCCGTCGAACCCGGCGGCCGCGGCGGCGTGCATCTTCTCCTCGAGGGTGCCCGAGAGGCAGACCGTGGCGATCGAGGTGCGCATCAGCGTGCCGCCCCGGCGGCGGCCGGCTCCGCGGCGCCCTCCTCCGCGGCGCCCCGGCCCCGGGCGTCGAGGGCGCGCAGCTCGGCGGCCTCGGTGCGCGAGGTGTGCAGCGCGTCGATCTCGTCGAGGGACTTCCGCGCCGTCTCCTTCGCGGTGAGCGCGGCGCCGCCGGAGATCAGGCACGCGACCGTGACGAACACGGCCACGCCCAGCCAGTTGTCGCCGGCGGGACCCGCCACGGCGGAGGCGAGGACGGGCGCGAAGCCGCCCGAGACGGCGAAGCCGATCTGGGTGCCCAGGGCCAGGCCGGTGACCCGGACCCGCAGCGGCAGCATCTCGGCGTAGAACGAGGGCCAGATGCTGTTGGCCATCGAGTAGAAGCACCCGGACATGACGGCGCCGAGCACGAAGATGAGCGGCCAGTTCCCGGCGTGGACCGCCGAGAGGTAGGGGTACATCAGCACGGCGGGGCCGAGGACCCCCGCGAGGAAGACGGGCTTGCGGCCGATGCGGTCGGCGAGCACGGCCACGACCGGGATCACGAACAGGGCGACGGCGTTGGCCAGCACGGAGACCCACAGCATGGTGGAGCGCTCGAGGCCGACCACGGAGGTGGCGAAGGAGAGCGACCACACCGTGAACACCACGTTGACGGTGTTGATCATGGCGGCAGCGGCGATCCGGACCACGGCGGCCCGGTGGTGCCGCAGGAGCACGCGCAGCGGGGACTCCGGCTGCTCGGCGGGGGTCTCGGCGCGGGCCTCCCGGAAGGCCGGGGGCTCCTCCAGGTGGCGGCGGATCAGGTAGGCCACCACCACGACGACGGCGGAGAGCCAGAACGGCACGCGCCAGCCCCAGCTGAACAGCGCCTCCTCCGGCAGGAGGGTGAACGGGATGAACACGGCGGTGGCGAGCAGGGTCCCGAACTGGGTGCCCTGCAGGGTCCAGCTGGTGGTGTACGCGCGGCGGTCCTCGTCGGAGTGCTCGAGCGACATGGAGATGGCGCTGGCCTGCTCGCCCGCGGCGGACAGCCCCTGGACCACGCGGCACAGCACGAGCAGCACCGGGGCCAGCATCCCCACCTGGTCGTAGGTCGGGAGGCAGCCGACGGCGAAGGTCGCCCCGCCGATCATGAACAGGGTCAGCATGAGCACGAACTTGCGGCCGAACCGGTCGGCCAGCGGACCCATGACCAGGGCCCCCAGGGGGCGGACGACGTACGCCACGCCCACGGTGCCCATGGCGAAGAGGATGGCCACGCCGGGGGACGTCTCGGCGGGGAAGAAGAGGTGGTTGAGCACCAGGGCGGCGGCGGTGCCGTAGACCGCGAAGTCGTAGTACTCGAGGGCGCTGCCGATCCAGCTGGCCAGCGCGGCCTTGCGGGGCGTCCGGCCGGAGGGCGGCGGGGCCGTGGTCCCGGCGGTCGTCGCTGCTGAGCTCATGGAGGTCCTTCGGGTCGGTCCACAACGCGATCTGGTTCTCATATTGTGGAAGTCACTGCTACTGTGTGATCATGATCTCTGTGAGCTGGTCCACATGTCAACCGCAGGACGGACGGAGCGCTGCTGTGCGAACGTCGATCAGAACCGCCCTCCCCGGCGCCGGGGGCCCCCGGTGACGGCCCCGGCGCCGGCGGGGGCCGCCCGCCAGGACATGGTGGGCAAGGCCCTCCGGCTGCTCGAGCTGCTGGGGGAGCACCCGGACGGGCTGACCGCGGCCGAGGCCACCAAGATCTGCGGCTACCCCTTCAGCACCACCTACCGGCTGCTCAACGCGCTCGTCCGGGACGGCTTCGCCGAGCTGCAGGAGGACAGGCGCTACGTCCTGGGGCTGAAGATCTTCCACGCCGCCCACAGCGTGGCCCAGCGCCTCGGGATCACGGGGACGGTCGTGCCCGTGCTCCGGCGGATGGTCGAGCGCACGGGGGAGTCCTGCCTCTTCGCCGTCCTGGACGGCGACCGCTTCCACACCCTCGCCAAGGAGGACGGGCCGGACTTCCGGGTCACCTCCGACCCCGGCTACCGCGGCGCGCTGCACTCCTCGGCCCTCGGGCTGTGCCTGCTCGCGTTCGCCCCGGAGGACGTGCGCGAGCACCTGCTCGGCACCATCGAGCTCGAGGCCCGCACCCCGGCCACGCTCACGGACCGGGACGAGCTGCGCCGGCGGGTCGAGCGGATCCGGCGGGAGGGCTGGGCCACCCAGGACCAGGAGCACGACGTGGGGATGGTCGCCGTCGCGGTGCCCGTCCTGCGGCCGGGCGGGGGCTGCATCGGCTCGCTCGCGCTGTCCGCGCCGGTGTTCCGGCACCGGCTGGAGGACCTCGTGGACATGGTGCCCGCCCTCCGGGAGGCGGCCGGCGAGCTGGGCGCGCGGCTCACGGGCTGAGCGGCCGGGGCGGGCTCAGGGGACGGACTGGCCCCGCGCCGCCGTGAGCAGCGCGTACCAGTCCTCGTGGCCGAGCCGGGACGCGAGCTCCTCCGCCGCGGCGCACGCGGCGATCCGCTCCGGGTCGGTGGTCCCCAGCACCGGGCGGATCCCGCCGGGGTGCTTCATGAGCCACGCGAGGACCACCGCCTCGCCGGGGACGCCGTGCGCCGAGGCGATCCGGTGGACCGTCTCGGCGGTGGCCGCGGCGTGCTGGTCCTCCGGCGGGATCGGCGCACCGGTGTACAGGCCGCGGGCCAGGGCGCCCCACGCCTGCACCTCGATGCCGTCGGCCGCGCAGTACTCCAGGAGCCCTTCCGGGAAGGAGTGCTCCGCGCCCTCGGGGTGGTTGGCCAGGATCTGCTGCTCCACGAAGCTCCGGTGCCGCAGGCTCAGCTCGAGCTGCACCGCGGTGACGGGCGTGCTGAGCACCTGCTGGTAGCGGGACACCTGGCGGGTCGACATGTTGGACAGGCCCACGGAGCGGATCAGCCCCTCCTTGCGCAGCTCGTCCAGGGCCCCCGCGACCTCCCGGGGATCGGCCAGGGGGTCCGGCCGGTGCAGCATGAAGCGCTCCACGGAGTCCACGCGGAGCCGGCGGAGGGACCCCTCGAGGCCGCGCCGGATCGTGTCCCGGTCCAGCCGGTAGTGGGTCGGCGCGCCGGGTGCCGCGGTGTTGCCCGGCAGGCGCACCCCGCACTTGGTCTGGAGGCGCACCCTCCGGCGCAGCTCCGGGTCCTCCGCGAGGAGCTCGCCGAAGACCTCCTCGGACTTGCCGTGGGCGTAGATGTCGGCGTGGTCGAAGTCGGTGATGCCGGCGTCCAGCGCCGCGTGCACCGCGGCCCGGGCACGGTCCACGGTCCCTGCGCTCGGCGGGGCGTCGTCCCACGACCCCCCGATGGTCATGCAGCCGTAGATCAGGCGCGAGCTCATGAACGGTCCTCTCCGTCGGGCACCCCGGCGTCCCGGGCGGGGCTCTGCTGCTCCAGGCGCTGCTGCTCGGCGGACCAGCGCAGGCGGGCGGCCGCCGCGTAGGCGGCCCCGGACTCCTTCATCCGGCCCGCGCGCTCGTAGAGCCGGCCCAGGGCGGTGAAGCACTCCGCCTGGTCCGTGGCCGTGGCCTCGGTCTCCTGGTAGAAGTCCAGCGCCCGGTTGTAGGCCGTGATGGCCTGGGTGTGGCGCTCGCCCAGCTCGTACACCCGTCCCAGGTTGACGTGGCACTGCGCCTGGTCCTGCGCCTCGTGCGGGGCGTCGAGGTACTGGCCCAGGGCGTCGAGGAGGTGCTCCTCCGCGTCGTGGGCGCGGTCCAGCTCGAGCAGCAGGCTGCCCAGGATCAGGTGTGTGCGGGCCAGGTGCTTGCCGCTGCCGGGGATGCGGCAGAACAGCCCGAGGGCGTTCTCGTAGGCGGTGACGGCCCGGCCGGGGCGGTTCATCCCGAGGTAGAGATGACCCAGGTTGTAGTGGCAGGCGGCCTGCTCCTGGAGGGAGTCGCCCTCCTCCTCGAAGAGCACGATGGCCTGCTGGTAGGCGGTCTCGGCCTCGTCGAGCCGTCCGCGGTCCTCGGCGTCCAGGGCCCGGGTGAAGAACCCGTGCCCGTCCTGGGTGTAGCTCATGCGGAGTCCTTTCTCGGCCGGGTCCTGCGGGGGTGTCGGCGGGCTACGCGGGGTGCGGGTCCTGCGGGCGCGGGGCCCGGCGGCCCAGCGCGAACCACAGTCCCGCGCCGGCGACGGGGAACGCGAGGATCACGAGCAGCCACAGCAGGCGCAGCACGGGATCCAGGGCCGGGCTGCGCAGCAGGGAGACCGTGGCGGCCACCATCAGCACGACGACGACCGCTCCGGCCACCGTCGCACCGCTCTCCCACGCCCCCGTCCGCACGGCCTCGGCGCCGCCGGCCGCGAGGGCGGTCCAGGTGCTCATGCATCGATCCTCGCACCGTGGGCCCGGGCGGACAAGGGCGGGCGCTCCGGCGCGCCGGTCCCCGGTCCCCCGTAGAGTGGAATGCGCCACAGCTCAGCACGCTGATAAAATGTGGCTGTCGACTGCAACCCCGAGGAGAGTCCACGATGTCCACCTCCGACGACCGCCCGTACGACCAGGAGTCCGCCCACGAGGAGCCCACCGCCGGGCGCGCCGGCGGGCGGGACGCGGACGACACCGGGGTGGAGCGCCACCCGCCCAGCTCGGCGACCGAGCTCTGGGACCACAACGCCTACGGGCGGGAGGACGGCGACATCGGCGGCTCCGCGACCTCGGGTGCCACCGACACCCGCGACCCGCGCGGCGGGGCTCCCGCCTACAACATCGACGCCGGGGACGACGACGCCGTCCGTCACGGCGACGACTCAGGCCGCGACGACGGCTCGCCCGTGCGCGGGACCGGCGAGTCGCTGACCGGGGCGGACGCCACGGCCGGCCACGACCGCGAGAGCGTGGGCGACGATCGGCCTGACGACCGGCGCGACCACGGCCGGCGCGACGAGCCGTCCGGCGCCGGCGGAGGGGCCTTCGACCAGGAGGCGACCGGCCGGGACGCCACCGGCCGGGACGTCACCGGCCCGGACACCGCCGACCTGGACACTGCCGACCTGGACACCGTGGAGCGGGACGCCACCGGCCCGGACACCACGACCCCGGACACCACGACCCCGGACACCACGACCCGGGACACCACGGACCGGGACACCACGACCCGGGCCGGGGCGGAGCGCGGTGCCGGCCGCCACGCCGCCGGGGACGCGACCGGTGACCTCGGGGTCGGTGGTCGCTCCGGCGAGACCCCCTCCGTGGTCCGGCACGAGGAGCGGCTGCAGGTCGGGACCGAGCGCGTCGAGTCCGGGCGGGCCCGGCTGCGCAAGTACGTGGTGGAGGAGCCGGTGCGCGCGGAGCAGACCCTGGCGTCCGAGGACGTCGAGGAGGTCCGCACCCCCGTCACCGAGGAGGAGCGCGAGGCGTTCCTCGCCGGCCGGGAGCTGCCGGTGGGGGAGGACGAGGTCATCCTCTACCGGGAGGTGCCCGTGGTGCAGACGGTGCGCGTGCCCTACGAGCGGGTGCGCCTGGTGGTGCGCCGCACGGAGCGTACGGAGGTGGTCGAGGAGACCGTGCGCCAGGAGCGGGTCGACGTCGAGGAGGACTGAGCCCCTCCGTCCCGGACCCCCTCGGCCACGGCGCCGAGGGGGTCCGTTCCGCTCCGTCCGGGGAGTCCGCCCGGGGCGCGGTCGGCTGTTCACCCAGCGCGGAGGCGGGTCCGGTGACTTGTGCCCTGCCTCACGGGAGTGCACTAATGGTAAGTGAGCTGGTCGTTCCCGTCCGTCCGGACCGGGACCGGCCGGTGTCGACCGCACTTCGACGACCGGGAGGTCCATCATGCGCAAGAGGCTGAACAGGAAGAGGCAGAGGACCGAGGGGCAGGCGCCCATGGCTCCCGGCGTCCCCGGCAGCGAGACCGCCCCGCTCGCGGAGCCCACCACGCCCCGCCCGCCGCTGCCGCCCAAGCCGGACCAGGGCACGCCGGAGCCGGTGAGCCCCACGGGCCAGGACACCGGGATCGACCCGACCCTCAACGCCCAGGGCGGCGAGCACCTGACCACCGCCCACGGCTCCCGGCGCGCCGACACCGACCACTCCCTGAAGGCGGGCCGGCGCGGTCCCGTGCTCCTGCAGGACCACCACTTCCGGGAGAAGATCAGCCACTTCGACCACGAGCGCATCCCGGAGCGCGTGGTGCACGCCCGCGGCGCCGGCGCCCACGGCGTGTTCCGCTCCTACGGCACCGCGAGCAGGATCTCCTCCGCCGCCGTGTTCGGCAAGGACGTCGAGACCCCGGTCTTCGTGCGCTTCTCCACCGTCCTCGGCTCGCGCGGGTCCGCCGACCTCGCCCGGGACACCCGCGGCTTCGCCACGAAGTTCTACACCTCCGAGGGCACGTGGGACCTCGTGGGCAACAACATCCCCGTGTTCTTCATCCAGGACGCCATCAAGTTCCCGGACGTCATCCACGCGGGCAAGCCTCATCCCGACCGGGAGATCCCGCAGGCGCAGTCCGCCCACGACACCTTCTGGGACTTCGTCTCCCTGCACACCGAGGCGCAGCACCACACGATCTGGAACATGTCGGACCGCGGCATCCCCCGGTCCTACCGCACCATGGAGGGCTTCGGCGTCCACACGTTCCGGCTCGTCGACGACGCCGGCCGCAGCGTGCTCGTGAAGTTCCACTGGAAGCCGAAGCTCGGCGTGCACTCGGTGCTGTGGGAGGAGGCGCAGATCGCGATGGGCATGGACCCGGACGTGCACCGCCGGGACCTCGCGGACGCCATCGAGGCAGGCGCCCACCCCGAGTGGGAGCTCGGGGTGCAGGTCTTCGAGGACAACGAGGAGCAGGTCTTCGAGGGCATCGACCTGCTCGACCCCACGAAGATCGTCCCGGAGGAGCTCGCGCCCGTGGAGCCGGTCGGGCTGATGACGCTCAACCGCAACCCGTCCAACTACTTCGCCGAGACCGAGCAGGTCGCCTTCAACCCGAACAACCTGGTCCGCGGCATCGACGTCACCAACGACCCCCTGCTGCAGGGCCGGCTGTTCTCCTACCTGGACACCCAGCTCAGCCGGCTGGGCGGGCCCAACTGGACCCAGCTGCCGATCAACCGCCCGCACGCCCCGGTCAACGACATGCTCCGGGACGGGATGCACCAGACGGCCGTGCACAGCGGGGTGGCGCCCTACCACCCGAACTCGCTGGACGGGAACAACCCCTTCCCCGCCGACGAGCCGGCCCGCCCCTTCATCGACCACCCGGCCCCGGTCGCGGAGTCGGTCAAGGAGCGCGGGAACCCCGTGACCTTCGAGGACCACTACACCCAGACCCGCCTGTTCTGGCTGTCGATGAGCGACGTCGAGAAGGAGCACATCGCGCAGGCGTACACCTTCGAGCTCGGCAAGTGCTGGGAGCAGGCGGTCAAGGAGCGCCAGCTGCAGGCCCTGGCCAACATCGACGAGAAGCTGTGCGCCGTGGTCGCCCAGGGCCTGGGCCTTCCGGCGCCGAAGCCGACCGTCAAGCACGGGAGGATCAAGCCCAGCCCCGCCCTGTCCCAGGTCGGCGGGCAGTGGCCCCTCGACGGCCGGCAGGTCGGGATCGTGGTGGGCCCCGACCCCGACGAGAACGACCTCCTGGCCGTGGTCTCCGCGATCGACGACGCCGGGATGGTGCCGCTGGTCATCGCCCCGCACGGCGGGCCGGTCGGGCGCGGCGGGAAGGTCGTGGCCCACCGGACCTACCTCACGGCGCGCTCCGTCGAGTTCGACTCGGTGCTGGTGGCCGGCGCCGTCCCGCCGGCCCCGGACGCCCGGCAGGGCCTCGACGCGAAGGCCGGAGCCGTCGCCCCCGGCGGCGTGGACCCGCGCGTGCACCTGCTGCTCGGCGAGGTGTTCCGCCAGGCCAAGGCCATCGGCACCTGGGGCGCCAAGGGCCAGGTGCTCGCCGCGGCCGGCCTGCCCGAGGGCGCGCCCGGCGTGGTCTCCGGCAAGGACGCCGCCGCCGTGGTCGAGCAGGTGGTCACGCTCATGAAGAGCCACCGCGCCTGGGAGCGGTTCCCGGTCTCCGGCCGCCTCTGACGACCGTCCTGCCGCTGACCCGCCACGTCGGCCCGGGCACCCCGCGGATCCGCGGGGTGCCCGGGCCGAGGTGGTGGTCCCGGCGGCGGCGGGCGGGCCGGGGCGGGTCAGAAGCGGCCCAGCTCCTCCCGCAGCGCCGAGCCGAGGTCGGGGTGGCGGAACCGGTAGCCGCGGTCGATGGCCCGGTCCGCCGAGACCCGCTGGTCCGCGAGCGCCATCAGCTCGGCGCCCTCGGAGCCGAGCACGAGCTTCGGCCCGAACCCCGGGGTGGGCAGCAGGGCCGGCCGGCCGAGGACCTTGCCGAGGGTCCGGGCGTAGTCGCGGCCCGTCACCGGCATCGGGGCCACGGCGTTGACGGGCCCGTGCAGGCCGGGGGAGAGCACCGCGTGGGCGAACAGACCCACCGTGTCGTCCAGCGAGATCCAGCTCAGCCACTGGTCCCCGGAGCCGAGCCGCCCGCCCAGCCCCGCGAGGAACAGGGGCAGCTGGGCCTTGAGGGCGCCGCCGGCGGGGCTCTGCACCACCCCGGTGCGCACCGTGACCACGCGGGTGCCGATGGCCTCGGCCTCCTGGGCGGCACGCTCCCACGCCGTGCAGACCTCGGCGAGGAAGTCGTCGCCCGGCGGGGACTTCTCCGTGACGCTCTCCCCGTGCGTGTCCGCCCCGTAGTAGCCGATCGCGGAGCCGTTGACCAGCGCGGCGGGGGCCTCGTCGCCGAGCGCGACGAAGGCGCGGACGAGCAGCCGGGTGCCGAGCACCCGCGAGTCGTGGATCTGCTCCTTCGCGGCGTCCGTGAGCCGCCCCCCGATGCTGCGCCCGGCGAGGTTCACCACGACGTCCACCCCCCGCAGCGCGGCGGGGTCCAGCTCCCCGGCCGCCGGGTCCCACGAGATCTCGAGGGGGGTGCGCGCCTCGCGGCGCACGAAGCGCAGGACCGTGTGGCCCCCGGTGCTCAGCAGCGCGGCCAGCTGCACGCCGATGGTGCCCGAGGCCCCCGTGACGGCGACGGTCAGCGGCCGGCCGGGATAGCGGCTGTGGAGGTCGAGGTCGGCGGCCAGCCGCCGGGCGCGGGCCTCGAACTGGCGGCCCAGCGCCGGGCTCATCAGCCGGTCCCCGAACGCCCTGCTGCCCGGCAGCGCCGCGTACTCCACGGTGTCCGTGACCACGGTCCCGCCGTGCCCGTCGTCGTCGAACCGGTGGTGGTGCTCCCACGAGGCGAGCGGGCCCTTCACCATCCGGTCCCGGAACTCCCGGCCGGGGACGAAGCCGTGGTGCTCCGCGGTCCAGGGCACCGAGGCCAGCCCGTAGGAGCCCGGCACGGCCACCCGCAGCCGGGACCGCGTCCCGTCCTGCAGCGGGGGCGAGGACTCCTCCACCACGGAGCCCGTCCACGCGGGCGTGAGCCGGGTGAGCGCCCCCGGGCGGGCGTGCCAGGCGAAGACGTCCTCGACGGGGTGGGGCACGCGGGAGCTGAACGTGAAGGTGGTCATGCGTGCCACTCAACCCGCATTGCCCCGGTTCGTCCAGGACCTCGGGCCGCGGGCCGTCCGTGTCCTGGCCCGGAGGGCCGGCGGCGGCCGGGTGCGGTGCGGTGCCCGGGCCCCCGCGGACCGGGGTTCCCGCCGTCCCGCTTGCCCCCCGGCGGGCCGTCGCCCAGAGTGGGGGACGTGAACACCCCCGGACGCATCGTGCTCATCCGCCACGGCCAGACCGACTGGAACCTCGAGGAGAGGCTCCAGGGCGCCACGGACGTCCCGCTCAACGACGCCGGGCGGGAGCAGGCCCGGGTCGTCGCCCGCCACCTGCACGCCGAGGCCCTCGGCTGGGACGTCCTGGTCTCCTCGCCGCTCGGCCGGGCCGTGGAGACCGCCCGGATCATCGGCGAGGCCCTGGGCCTCGAGCTCGCGGCGACCTACGACGAGCTCGTGGAGCGCAGCTTCGGCCCGCTCGAGGGCTCGCGCCTGGCGGGTCTCGAGGGCGCCGCGCGGGAGCAGGTGCTCTCCGCCGGGGAGCCGCCGGAGGCGGTCGTCCGCCGCGGTCTGGCGGCGCTGCGCCGGATCCGCGCCGACCACCCCGGGCGCCGCGTGCTGGTGGTGGCGCACGGCTCGCTCATCCGCCTGACGGTCTCCGAGCTCAACGGGGAGGCCCATCCCCGGGTCGGCAACTGCGAGGTGGTCCCCGTGCGGACGGAGGCCCTCGGCGCCGCGCGCCTGCGAGATGACGCGTCGGAGTCCACCGCACCCTGACAGTCCCGGCTTCGTTCAATAAGCTGGGACCCACCAGGGACGGTCCCACGAGGTGCCGTCCACCCCCTGGGGCGGCGAGGGCGGCGCACGGACCGTGCCCCCTGCCGTCCACGGCGACGAAGGCGTGATGCGGCTGTGGCCTCTGACCAGTACACGATCCCCGACGAGGACCGGACCGAGGCGCTGCAGGTGATCCCGCGGGCCCCCGAGTGGTCCGGGGACCGGGCGTGGATCAACGAGTACTACCGCCACGTGCCCCAGGAGGACCTGCTCGCGCGCACCGAGGACCAGCTGCGCGAGCGGGCCGACCACCACCACGAGGTGGGCCGGGTCCGCGCGCCCCGGGAGATCGCCGTGGGCGTGCGCCAGGAGGACTCGACCTCCGTGGTCTTCGTGGTCACCGAAGACGTCCCCTACCTCGTGAGCACCGTGTCCGCGGAGATCGCCGCCAAGTGGGGCGGCGCCCGTCTGCTCATCCACCCCGTGCTCGTCGCCGCCCGGGACGCCGGGACGCACGAGCTGCGCGAGCTCCAGCAGGTCCCGGACTTCTCGGCCACCTCCAGCGGCGACACCACCGCGCTGCCCAGCCTGGCCGGGTTCCGCTCGGACGGGGGCACCACGCACGTGGTGGAGTCCTGGATCTCCGTGGAGCTCTCCCGGCAGATCTCGGACGAGACCGCCCAGGAGCTGGTGCACCGGCTCACGAGCCTGCTCGAGGACGTCCAGCGGGTCGACGACGACCAGGTGGAGCTCAAGGAGCGCGTCGGACGGCTCGCGGACGAGCTCGACCGGCTGCGGCGGCTGGACCTGCCCGAGGGCGGGCACCCGCCGCTGGTCGGACCGTCCCAGGAGTTCCTGCGCTGGCTGGTCCGGGGCAACTTCATCCTCATGGGCTTCAAGGAGTACGACCTCGAGGACTCCGGCGACGGCCTCTCCCTGGTCAGCCGTCCCGGGACCGGTCTGGGCCTGCTCGTGGAGCACGACCGCAAGCCGCACCGGCAGGTCCTGACCGGGCTGGGCCGGGAGCACGCGCGCGAGGCCGGCACGCTGTTCATCACGAAGGCCAACCGCCGCTCCTCGATCCACCGCAGGGAGTACCTCGACTACATCGGCGTCGCGAAGTACGACGACGAGGGCCGGATCGTGGGCGAGTACCTCGTGCTGGGGCTGTTCACCCGCCGCGCCTACAACACCCCGGCCCGCGAGACGCCGCTGATCAAGGACAAGATGGCCGAGGTCGCCGAGCGGTTCGGCTTCCTCGAGGACTCGCACTCGGCCCGGGACCTGATGGGCAACATCGAGGACTACCCGCGCGACGAGCTGTTCCACATGACCGCGGACGAGCTCTACGACATCATGCGCGGCGTCATGGGCCTGGACGAGCGGCGGCAGACCCGGCTGTTCCTGCGCCAGGACCACTTCGGGCGGTTCATGTCCGCGGTCGTCTTCCTGCCCCGCGACCGGTACAACACGTCGGTGCGCGGGCGGATCGAGGCCGAGCTGAAGCGCACCTTCGACGCCGAGTCCATCGACTTCGACGCCCGGCTCACCTCCTCGACGCTCGCCCGCCTGTTCTTCCGCATCCGGCTGCCCTACACCGGTCAGGTGCAGTCCTTCGACCGCTCGGGCCTGGAGGCGCGGCTGCGGGCCGCGGTGCGGTCCTGGTCCGAGGCGCTGGCGCGCGCGATCCACCGGGACTTCTCGGAGGAGCTCGCGCGGACGCACGCCGAGAACTGGGCGGAGGCGTTCCCGGACGCCTACCGGGCGGACTACGAGATCGAGGAGGCGGTCGAGGACCTCCAGCGCTGCGAGGAGCTGTGGGGACGGGACCCGGACCTGCCCGCGGAGGTGCGCGTCGTCGACGACCCCGGGGGCGTGCGGCTGAACATCTACCTCACCCGCTCCCTGTCCCTGACCGAGCTGCTGCCGATGCTGCAGAACCTCGGCCTGACGGTCCTGGACCAGAAGCCGTACGAGGTCACCCCCGCCGACGGCCGCCACTTCCAGCTCTACGACTTCGGGGTGCGGCTGCCGGAGGGCGTGGACGCGACCGGCCCGGAGGACGCCAAGACCGAGGACCTCATCGAGGACACCCTGTGCGCGGTGCTGTCCGGGCGCTCCGAGTCCGACTCCCTGAACCGGCTGGTCCTGACGGAGCGCATGACGTGGCGGACCGTGGCCGTGCTGCGCTCCTACGTCCGGTACCTCCTGCAGCTGGGGCACCCCAACTCCTTCGACTACATCGCGGACACGCTCCTGGGCTTCCCGCGGGTCACCCGGGCGCTGGTCGAGTTCTTCGACGCGAGCTTCAACCCGGCGCTCGACGACGCCGTGCGCGGCTCCCAGCGCGACGCCGCGCAGGGGCGGCTCACCGAGGCCCTGGACGAGGTCCCCACCCTGGACGCCGACAAGCTGCTGCGGGCGCTGGCCGAGTGCATGGCCGCCACGCTGCGCACCAACGTGTACCGGCACCGCCCCACCATGGCGTTCAAGCTGGACCCGCGGCGGATCAGCACGGCCCCGCTGCCGCACCCCATGTTCGAGGTCTGGGTGTGGTCCCCGCGGGTCGAGGGCACGCACCTGCGCTTCGGGCCCGTGGCCCGCGGCGGCCTGCGCTGGTCGGACCGCCGGGAGGACTTCCGCACCGAGGTCCTGGGCCTGGTGAAGGCGCAGATGGTGAAGAACTCGGTGATCGTCCCCAACGGGGCGAAGGGCGGGTTCTACCCCAAGCAGCTGCCCGAGCCGGCCGCGGACCGGGACGCCTGGGTGGCGGAGGGCCGGGAGGCGTACAAGCTGTTCATCGCCTCCCTGCTGGACATCACCGACAACCTCGTCCGCGACGCGTCCGGCCAGGACGTCGTCGTGCACCCCGAGAACGTGGTGCGCCGCGACGGCCAGGACTCCTACCTGGTGGTGGCCGCGGACAAGGGGACGGCGTCCTTCTCGGACACCGCCAACGCGATCTCCGCGGAGTACGGGTTCTGGCTCGGGGACGCCTTCGCCTCGGGCGGCTCGGTGGGCTACGACCACAAGGCCATGGGCATCACGGCCCGGGGGGCGTGGGAGTCGGTGAAGCGGCACTTCTTCGCGCTGGGCGTCGACACCCAGGCGGAGGACTTCACCGTGGTGGGCGTGGGGGACATGTCCGGCGACGTGTTCGGCAACGGCATGCTGCTGTCCGAGCACATCCGGCTGCTGGCCGCGTTCGACCACCGCGACATCTTCCTCGACCCCGACCCGGACCCGGCCGTCTCCTACGCCGAGCGCGAGCGGCTGTTCGGCCGCCCGCGCTCCTCGTGGCAGGACTACGACCCGGAGAAGATCTCGGCCGGCGGCGGCGTGTACTCGCGCACCGCGAAGTCCGTGCCGATCTCCCCGCAGGTCCGCGAGGCCCTCGACCTCGACGACGGCGTCGAGGAGCTCTCCCCGATCGAGCTGATGCGGGCGATCCTGACGGCGCCCGCCGACCTCCTGTACAACGGCGGGATCGGCACGTACGTGAAGTCGGCGCAGGAGACCTCCACGGACGTGGGGGACAAGGCCAACGACCCGATCCGCGTCGACGGCGGGGACCTCCGGGCCAAGGTCGTCGGCGAGGGCGGCAACCTGGGCTGCACCCAGCTCGGCCGCGTGGAGGCCGCGCTGAACGGGGTGCTGATCAACACGGATGCGATCGACAACTCCGGCGGCGTGGAGTCCTCCGACCGCGAGGTCAACATCAAGATCCTCGTGGACCGCATGGTCGTGGCGGGCGAGCTCTCCGCGGCGGAGCGCGCCGGCTTCATCGAGGCCATGACCGACGAGGTCGCCGGACTGGTGCTCGAGACGAACGTGGCGCAGAACGTGCTGCTCACCACGGAGCGCTCGCGCGTGCGGGCCCTCAACGAGGCCTACATCCGGTTCCTGCACTGGCTCGAGGACGAGGCCGACCTCGACCGGGGCATCGAGTTCCTGCCCTCCGACGAGCAGCTGCGCGAGCGGGTCCGCACCGGCCACGGGCTCACGTCCCCGGAGCTGTCCGTGCTGGCGGCCTACGCCAAGATCCAGCTCTCGGAGGCGCTGGTCGAGGGCGGTCTCGCCGAGGACCCGTGGTTCGGGGAGGTCCTGGAGGCCTACTTCCCGGAGCAGATCACCCAGCGCTTCGGCGAGCTCGTCGGCACCCACCCCCTGCGCGCCGAGATCATCTGCACGATGGTGGCCAACCAGATGGTCAACTACGGCGGCATCCCGTTCGTCTACCGCGTGATGGAGGAGACCGGGTGCGGGCCCGTGGAGGTGGCCCGGGCCTTCGTGGCGGCCGTGCAGATCTACGAGATCGACCGCTACGCCCACCAGCACCGGGAGCTGCCCGCGGAGGTGCCCACCGAGGTGTGGGACCGGATGTTCCTGGACATGCGGCGCCTGCTGGACCGCGTGGTGCGCTGGCTCATCAACCGGGAGGAGACGGCCAACCCGGTGGCCGAGGTCATCGACCGCTACAAGCCCACCGTGGACATCCGGTTCCTCGAGGACCGGCTGCTCGGGGAGGACTCCCGGCAGCGGGTCGACTCGCGGGCGGAGGCCGCCGCGCGGCAGGGCGTCCCCGGGGCGCTGGCCACGGAGTGGTCTCAGCTGCTGGACGCGTTCGCGCTGCTCGACGTCGCCCGTCTCGCCCACGCCTCCGGCGAGGCGATCGCCGAGGACGGCGGCCTCGACGAGGAGCAGATCAAGACCATCGCCAAGGTCTACTTCCGGCTCTACGACCGCTACCGCATCGAGAGCCTGCTCAACCGCATCACCGGCCTGCCGCAGACCACCCGCTGGGAGAACCTCGCGCGGATGTCCATGCGGGAGGACGTGTACGCGACCCTGGTGGCCCTCGCCGACCAGGCGCTCGAGGCCCCCGGCCGGGACGCGCGGGAGAAGGTGGAGTCCTGGGAGTCCAGCAACGAGTCCCGCCTGGGCCGGCTGCGCGAGGTGCTGGGGGAGATCGAGGCCGAGGACACGGGCGAGGCCTCCGCGGAGCTCGCGTCCCTGTCCGTGGCGCTGCGGACCATGCGCAGCGCCCTGGTCGGCTAGGACGGCCCGTGCAGGGGACGGCCGCGGTCGTCGGCTCGGGGCCCAACGGGCTCGCCGCGGCCGTGGTGCTGGCCCGCGCGGGCCTCGACGTCACGGTCCACGAGGCGGCGGGCTCGGCCGGCGGCGCGGCCCGCTCGGCGGCCGTGCTCGGCCCCGGCACGGTGGTGGACCTCGGCTCCGCCGTCCACCCCTTCGGCGTGGCCAGCCCGCTGTTCGCGCAGCTGGGCCTGCA
Source organism: Kocuria sp. WN036 (assembly GCF_002287015.1). Classification (NCBI taxonomy): domain Bacteria; kingdom Bacillati; phylum Actinomycetota; class Actinomycetes; order Micrococcales; family Micrococcaceae; genus Kocuria; species Kocuria sp. WN036. The sequence goes on along the minus strand of NZ_NSKF01000020.1, from coordinate 8,961 downwards.
CCGGCACGGCCTGGAGTGGCTGCACCCGCCGGTCGTGGCCGCGCACCCGCTCGACGACGGCCCGCCGGGCCTGCTGCACCGCTCGCTCGAGCGCACGGCGGCGGGGCTGGGCGCGGACGGCCGGGCGTGGTCCCTGCTGCACCGCGGCGTGGTGGAGCGCTGGGAGGAGACGGTCGAGTCGGTGCTGGGCCCGCTCGTGCGCGTGCCCGAGCACCCGCGGGCACTGGCGTCATTCGGTCTGCGCGCGCCGTGGCCCGCCGCGGCCACGGCGCGGGCGCTGTTCCGCACCGAGCAGGCCCGGGGGCTCTTCGCCGGGTCCGCCGCCCATGCGGTGCTGCCCCCGCGGCACGCGCTGACCTCCGCCTTCGGGACGCTGTTCGGCGCCGCCGCCCACGCCACGGGGTGGCCGGTGGCCCGCGGCGGCACCCAGGCCGTCGTCGACGCCCTGGTGGCCGATCTCGAGGAGCACGGCGGGCGGGTGCTCGTCCACTCCCCGGTGACGGACCTCGCCCAGGTGCGGCCGGCCGACGTCGTCCTGCTGGACCTCACGCCCCGGCAGGTGCTGGGCCTGCGCGGGCTCGAGCTGCCGGACCGGTACCGGCGGGCGCTCGCCCGGTGGCGCTACGGCACGGCCTCCTACAAGGTGGACCTGCTGCTGGACGGCCCCGTGCCGTGGCGGGACCCGCGCGTGGCGGAGGCCGGGACCGTGCACGTGGGCGGGACGCTCGCCGAGATCGGCGCCGCGGAGCAGCAGGCGCGGGCGGGCCGGCTGCCGGAGCGCCCGTTCGTGCTCGTGGCCCAGCAGGGGGCCGCCGACCCGTCCCGGGCCCCCGCGGGTCGGCAGGTGCTGTGGGCCTACGCCCACGTCCCCCACGGGTGCGACGACCCCCGGGCGGGGGAGCGGGTGCTCCGGCAGCTCGAGCGCTTCGCCCCCGGGGTGCGCGACCGGATCCGCGAGCGCGTGGACACCTCCCCGGCCGGGCTGGAGGCGTGGAACGCGAACCTCGTGGGCGGGGACATCGGCGGCGGCTCCCTGGACGGGCTGCAGCAGCTGTTCCGGCCGGCCGTGCAGGCCGACCCCTACGCCACCGGCGTGCCGGGGGTCTGGCTGTGCTCGTCGTCGACGCCCCCGGGCGGCGGGGTGCACGGCATGGCCGGGTACCACGCCGCCCGCAGGGCGCTGCGGGGCCTCGCGAGGAGCCGGCGGCCCGCCGGCTGACGAGCGCTCAGGCGCCGACCCCGGCGTACGTCGTGGCCGCGAGCTCGCGGATCTGCGCCACGTAGCCGCGGGTCTCCGCGAACGGGGGGATCCCGCCGTGCCGCAGGACCGCCGTGGGCCCGGCGTTGTAGGCGGCCAGCACGAGGTCGATCTCCTCCCGGGCCGAGGCGGGCGCCAGTCCCCGCACCATGCGCCGCAGGTCCTTGAGGTAGAGGCCCTGGGCCCGGATGGCGGCCCGCGGGTCGAACGGGTCGCCCCGGCCGTAGCGCTTCCACGTGTCCGGCATGAACTGGGCGAGGCCCTGCGCCCCGGCGGGGCTGACGGCCCGGGGGTCCCAGCGGCTCTCGACGTCCAGCTGGGCGGCGACGATCTCGGGCGGGAGCCCCGAGAGCTCGGCGGCGGCCAGGACGTCATCGCCCCACGGCTCCGGGACGGGCGCGGTGCGGATCGGCTCCTCGCCGAGGGACGCCCCGCAGCACCCGGGGGCGTTGGCGTGGAAGAGCCCGCCGGTGCCGATCAGGAGCAGCACCACGGAGGCCAGCAGGAACCACCGGGAACCGCGCGGGGCGAGTTCCTCGGTGCCGGGGCGCGCGGGGTCCAGGACGGTGGTGGCCATTTGTTCCAGGCTAGGGCGGCCCGCCCGCCCCGGTCTGCGGCCTCTTGGGGGGACAGCCTCCACGCCCGCCCGGTGGACGGGAGGGTCAGCCGGTGACCTCGATCAGGCCGCGGGCTCCGCGCTCGGCCTCCACGAGGGAGTGGTTCACGAAGGGATAGGTGCCGGGCTCGGAGAACTCCAGCTCCACGAAGCCGCCCTGGGCAGGGGCGAGGTCGAGGGCCTGGGCCCCGCCGGATCCCGCGCCGCCGCGCTCCAGGAGGTAGGCGCCCTCCTTGTGCACGGTGTCGAACTGAGCGCCGACCACGTGGAAGCTCAGCCCCGTGGACGGCCCGGCCGCGAGGACCCGGATCCGCACCCGCTCCCCGGCGCGGGCGGTCAGCGGCTCGTGCAGGTACTGGGTGGCGTGGCCGTTGAAGACCGTGAAGCTGGGGACCCCGCCCGGGATCCTGGCCGGGTCCACGGCGGCGTCCACCCCCGTCCCGTCGCCGGCGTCCTCCCCGGGCGGGCCCAGGTACGTCTCGTTCTGCACGAGGAGGTAGTCGCGGTCCACCTCCGGGAGCCCCGGCGGGTCGATCACCACGGCGCCGAACATGCCGGCCGCCACATGCGTGCTCATCGGCGCGGTGGAGCAGTGGTAGAGCCAGATGCCGGAGCGTACCGCCTCGAAGCGGTAGACGAGGGAGTCCCCCGGGGCGAGGGTGCGCATGTTCTCGTCGGGCGCCACCGTGCCCGCGTGGAAGTCCACCGAGTGGCCCATCGTTGCGCCGTTGGTCAGCGTGATCTCGAAGACGTCGCCGACCTCCCCGTGCAGCGTGGGCCCCATGTAGCGGCCGTTGTACGTCCACGCCCGCATGCGGACGCCGGGGGCGATCTCGTGCTCGCCCTCCGAGACGTCGAGGTCCACCCGGTGCACCCGCCGGCCGTCCTCCTGGACGCCCGCGCCGACGGGCTCGAGCACGGGGGAGCGGACCTCGACGCCCTCTCCCGGGGCGGCCCCGAGGTCCGCGCCGTCGGCCGGATCGGTGCCGGCGGGGACCACGCCGGGCGCCCCGCGCCGCTGGCCGGCCGCGGAGGGCGCGTCGAGGGGAGCGCCGTCCGCGCCGACGGCGACGACGTCGAGGGTCATCCCCATGCTGCGGTGCCCGACGATCGAGCACCACGCCTCCAGGGGTCCGTCGACCACACCCGCCTCCACGGTCACCGTCTGTCCGGGGCCGACGCGCCCGGAGCTCGTGCCGGAGGCCAGGATGAGGTCGTGCACGTTGGTCGGGTCGTCGTTCGTGAGCTCGATCACGAGCTCGTCGCCGAGCGGGACCTCCACGACGGAGGGCTCGAAGCGCATCCCCTCCCGGGCACTGACCTGCACGGTGGTCGTCCCGCCCGTGGCCGGGGCCCCGGAGCCGCCGCCGCGCAGGTCGAACCCCGCCGCGGCGGGGTTCACGGCGATGCCCGCCGCGACGCCCAGGGCCACCACGAGCACCCCCGCCAGCGCCTCGCGGGCCGGCCGCGGAGGCGCGGCGGGGGCGACGGCCTCCGGCATGGGCACCGGCTCCCCGGCCCGGCGGGCCATGGCCGCCCGGCGCCCCGCCAGCGAGGTCCGGGCGGCGGAGACCATGAGCGGGACGAACGCGAAGAGCGCCGCCGCGCCCAGGACGGAGACCACGGCCCGGACCCAGGAGGGCACCGCGCCCGGTGGGAGCGCGAAGAGCAGCACGCACAGGTTGACGACCACCACGCGGAACGTCCCGGCGCGGTTGATGGCCCGGTGGGCCGCCCGCACGGTCGCCGGCCCTCCCCCCATGGTCACCGGCAGGAGGTAGGTCATGGCCCCCAGCAGCACCTGTACCAGGAAGCCGGCCACGAACGGGACGGTCAGCTGTCCCAGCGCCGCCGCGTCGAAGCCGTGCAGGGCCACCACGAGGACGGCGGCCACCACGGTGACCGTCCACCACAGGACGCCGGCGGCCACGGACCAGCCCGCGTAGTCGGAGGGACGGGCCCGCACCGCGGTCCGGGCCATGACCGCGACCACGGCGCCCAGCCCCGCCGCGTAGACCGCCAGGCCCGCCGCGGCGAGCACGGGGGACCCGGCCAGTGCCGCCGTCCCGGTGAGCACCAGCCCCCCGGTCAGCACGGGCAGCGCCGCGGTGCTGACCCGGGTGGAGAGCTCCGGCATGCGCGTGCGCAGGATCGTGGGCCACAGGGTGAGCGCGGTCCCGGCGACGGTCAGGCCCACGAAGCCCAGGACGTTGGTGACCTCGTGGGCGAGGAGCAGGCGCGCGTGCCAGGCGCCGGCGGGGCCGGTGGCCAGGAGCGCGCCGAGGACCGCGCCCACCGGCAGCAGGAAGGCCGCGACCACGTAGTAGCGCACGGTCACGGCGAACCGGGACGGCAGCGCCGTGCGCAGCTGCCGGAGCAGGGCCGCCCCGTGCCAGGCCACCGCGGCGCCCACGGCGGTCGAGGCGAAGAGCACCAGCACGTACCAGCCGGTGAGGATTCCCACGACGAGCAGCACGGTGCCGGCGTTGAGCAGCCCGATCCGGGCCAGCTGCCGACCCCGGGCGTCGTCGGGCACCCGGTTCTTCAGCAGGGAGTCGGTGAAGTGCTGTGACCACACCAGGACCGAGTTGGTCACGAGCCCCAGGGTGACGAGGTGCACCAGCAGCCACCGCGTCTCCGGGAGCCAGCGGTGGAAGAGCACGACGAGGAGCAGGGCCGCCATCCACAGACGGACCGGTCTGCCGGCCCGGCGGTGCCAGGACGTCCGTCCCCGGGGGCGTGCGGATGCGTGCACGGAGCTCACCTGCCCATTTAATTTGCGGATCAGATACTAGTATACGGTGCGGCTGTCGCCGGGTGTGCCGCCTACGATGAGGGCGTGACTACCGAGATCATCGCGACCCTCATCACCGCCGCCCTGCTCGTCGTCGGGTGCCTCGGCATCATCGTGCCGGTGCTGCCGGGCTCGATCCTGATCGTGGTCGGCCTCCTCGTCTGGGCCCTCACGGTCCAGGCGGTCGAGGGCTGGACCGTGCTGGGGATCGGCTCCGCGCTGGCGATCGCCGGGATGGCCGCGAGCGCCGTGCTCACCGGCACCCGGCTCAAGCGCCGGCAGATCCCCAACCGCTCCCTCCTCTACGCCGCGGCCGGCGCCGTGGTGGGCCTGTTCGTGATCCCGGTGGTCGGGATCTTCGTGGGGTTCTTCGTGGGCCTGCTGCTGAGCGAGACCGCCCGCCAGCGGGACCTCCGGGCGGCGCTGGACTCCAGCTGGGCGGGTCTCAAGGCGGCGGGCCTGGGGATCGTCGTGGAGTTCGCGTGCGCGCTCGCCGCCTCCACGGTCTTCGTGCTGGGCGCGCTGGTCCTCTTCACGACCGACTGAGCCCGCGAAGCCGGGGACGCCGAGAGCCCGGACACCACCGGTGTCCGGGCCCTCGGCGTGTCGCGGCGCGTCAGCGCCAGGGCAGGGGGACCACCTCGACGTCCTGCCCGGCGGTCACGCCGCCCGGCGGGACCACGGCGATGACGTCCGCGTGGGCGAGCCCGCGGAGCATGTTCGCGCCGACCCGGTCCCGGGGGGCGACCGTCCCGTCCCGGAGGTAGGCGGGCACCAGGGCGGTGACCTTCTGGCCCGGCAGGTCCTCGGCCGCGGGCAGGGTGCGCGTGGCCGGGGGCCGGTCGCTGTGCAGCTTGGCGAGCAGCGGCTGGGCCACCGTGAAGATGCTGGTCATCGCCGCCAGCGGATTGCCGGGCAGGCCCACCACGAAGGGGCCGTCCTCGGGCAGCCGTGCCAGGAACGTGGGGTGGCCCGGGCGCTGGGCGAGGCCGTCGAGCAGGAAGACCGCCCCGAGCTCCTGGAGCGCCGAGCGGACGTGGTCGGCGTCGGAGTGCCCGGTCCCGCCGGTGGTGATGACCACCTCGGTGCGGGCGTCGAGCACCGACGCCATGCCGGAGGGCGCCTCGGTCAGGGCGGAGAGCATCGCCTTCGCGGTGTCCTCGACGCGCCGGAGCTGGTCCACGGACCCGCCCAGCATCTCCACGAACGTGGGCAGCTGGGGGCCGAAGGCGTCCCGGACCTGGCCCGGCTCGGGGATCCCGTCCTCGACCACCTCGCTGCCGGTGAGCAGGATCGTCACGCGCGGACGGCGGCGGACCGGGAGCATGTCGTGGCCGCTGACGGCGGCGAAGGCGATGTGCGCCGGGTTGAGCAGGCAGTCGGCGTGCAGGATGACGTCCCCGGCCGCGACCTCCTCGCCGGTGCGGCGGATGTTCTGCCCGTAGGGGATGTCCTCGGCCGAGGGGGCGTGGGCCGCGATCGTGAGCACGGTGCCCTCCTCGGACAGCTGCGCGTACTCGTCCCGCAGCACGGCCCGGGCCCCGGCGGGGACGAGTCCGCCGGTGACGATGCGGGTGGCCTCGCCCGGCTCGAGATTGAGCACCGGGCGGTAGAGCTCCCGCGGCGGGATGGTCAGCATCTTGCGCGGGTCGGTCTCCACGGGCTCGGGGAAGACCACCGTCCACGGCTGGGGGCCGGCCACGGCGTAGCCGTCCATGGCGGAGGAGGCGTAGTGCGGGACCGGGATCGGGGCGGTGACGTCCTCGGCGAGGACCTCGCCGAGCGCCTCCTGCAGGGGCAGCCAGTGGCTGGGCAGCGCGGTGGCGATGTCGTAGGAGAACTGCCGGGCCCGGTGCCAGTCGGCGTCGTGGACGGTCTCGACCTCCTCGGGGGCGCTCTCGGGTGTGCCGCTGTCGTCCTCGATGACGGGCAGCGCGTGCGTGTAGGGGCTGTTGGTGTCGTGGGGCAGGGGCAGTCCGGACATCAGTTCTCCTCGGGGGTTCGGCGGGCGGCGGGGACGAGACCGTCGACGGTCTGCAGCGCGCGGTCCAGGACGCGGCGCTCGTCCTCGCCCGCGGCCGCGGCGCGGCCCACGTGGTAGCCGAGCAGGTAGGCGGTGGGCGGGACGGCGGGGCGCACGGTGCCGTGGGCGATCCTGCCGGTGAGTCCCAGCACGGCGTCCAGGGGGAGGCCGGCGTCGGGCACGTCCAGGGCCGCCCGCACGGCCTCGACCCACCGCTCCAGGATCTCGTGCTCGGACGGGCTCAGGTCCTTGGGCATGCGCCGCTCCTCCCGGGCGGTGGGGCCGCCCGCTCGTGGTCAGGTCAGGTGGTGCCTGTGCACATCGTCCCACGTATCGACGTCCGCGGTGGCGTCCTCGGGCACGGTGACGTCCCGGAGCGGGAGCTCGCGCACGAACGAGAACACGGACCGGTCCGCGGCGTCCTGCCCCGCGAAGGCCCGGCGCAGCACGTCGCTGCGGTAGAGGGCGGCGAGGGGCTGGCGGTGGCCGTCGGGCGGGACCGACACGTAGCCGGCGGCGCCGTCACCGGTCCGGGCCGCCTCCAGCAGGAGGGGCACGGCCCGTGACACCCCGGGCATGTCGCACGCCAGGGTCAGGGTCCACTGCGCGGCGGGCAGGGCGTCGAGAGCGCGCAGCCCGGCGGCGATGCCCGCGGCCGGGCCGGAGAACGGCGGGTCCTCCCGGGTGCGCAGCACGTGCGCGGGGACGGCCGGGTCCGCCGGGCCGACGACGACGACGCCCGCCGCCTCCCGGACCGCGTCCAGCGTGAGCTCCAGCAGGGTGCGCCCGGCTCGCCGCAGACCGGCCTTGGGCCGGCCGCCCAGGCGGGCGGAGCGGCCGCCCGCCAGGACCACGGCGTGGAAGACCGGGGCCGGTCCCGGGGCGCTCACGCGCTCATCCGCCGGAGAAGGGCGGCAGGACGTCGAGCACCGCCCCGGACGGGACCGGGGTGTCGGGATCGGGGCAGGCCACGCCGTCGAGCAGGAAGCTGGACCGGGCCAGCACCTGCGCCAGCGGAGGCTGTCCCGGTGGCGGCTCGGGGTGGGCCCGGGCCAGCAGGTTCTCCACGTCCCGGCGCGTGCAGGGCCGGTCGTCGGGGACCTCCAGGGTCTCGGCGTCGGTGCCGGCCGCAGCGCGGGCGGCGGCGAAGTAGCGGATCAGCATCCCTGCTCAGCCTCCGATCGCGCTCATCGAGCGCTCCGGCTGGACGTAGTCGGGGGAGTCCAGGCCTACGTGGTCCATGCCGTGGGCGGCCGGTTTCGCCCACATCGCCGCCCGCCAGCGCTCGGCCAGCTGGGCGTCGGTGGCACCAGCCCGCAGCAGCGGCAGCAGCTCGACCTCCTCGTGGGAGAACAGGCAGGAGCGGATCCTGCCCTCGGCGGTGATCCGGGTCCGCTTGCAGTCGGCGCAGAATGGCTCCGTCACGGAGGCGATGACGCCCACCGTGCCCAGCGGCGGGTCCTGGGCGCCGGGGCGCAGAGCGGAGGACGCGGCGGGGGGCGCCGCGGACGTCGCGTCCGAGGTCGCGCCGGAGTCCACGGGGGCGGCGCTGGCCGTGCGGGGGTGGACGTCCCACAGCTCGGCCGGGGCGCCCTCGCGCGGCCCCGGGTGCGGGGCCAGCCGGAACCGGCCGGCGAGCCGGTGGCGGATCTCGGCGGCGGTGACCATGTCCGCCCGGGTCCAGCCGTGGTCGGCGTCCAGGGGCATCTGCTCGATGAACCGCAGCGCGAAGCCGCGCTCGAGCGCCCAGGCGAGCAGGTCGGGGGCCTCGTGGTCGTTGACCCCGCGCATCAGCACCGCGTTGATCTTCACCGGGGTCAGCCCGGCGGCGGCCGCCGCCTCGGCCCCGGCCAGCACGTCGGCGAGGCGGTCCCGGCGGGCCAGGGTGCGGAAGGTCGCCGCGTCCAGGGAGTCCAGGGAGATGTTGATCCGGGTCAGCCCGGCCTCGGCCAGGCCCTGGGCGCGGGCGGCCAGACCGATGCCGTTGGTGGTCAGCGAGACCGGCAGCTCGGGGTGGGCGGTCCGCACCCCGGCCACGATCTCCTCGAGGTCGGCCCGCACCAGGGGCTCCCCGCCGGTCAGGCGCAGCTCGGTGACCCCGAGCTGCTCGACGCCCACGCGCACGATGCGGGTGATCTCGGCGGGGGTCATCAGCTGGGCGGCGGGCAGCCAGGGCAGGCCGCCGGCGGGCATGCAGTAGGTGCAGCGCAGGTTGCACTTGTCGATCACCGACAGGCGCAGGTCGGTGGCGCGGCGGCCGTGGCGGTCCA